>CAZKWI010000001.1:0-58902 GCA_964556455.1 uncultured Planctomycetia bacterium
TAATATTTCCCGGGCATTCTCGTCAGCTTTTTTTCTTTGCCAGGGGGTCATGGAATCTTTCGGTCCGCCTGTGAGCCAGTCTGGAGTCGCATGCTTATGTTCTTTGGTCTCAAGTGGCTCTTTAAACACAAATCGGTATTCCTTCTCCCCCGCGCCATCGTCAGCATTGCTTACATTGAACCATGCTGCTTGAGCTTTAAATCTATCGTGGCTTATCTCCACTACATCAGGCCTGTTACCTGCTCCCCTTGCGAGTTCTCTACGCGTCTTTTCTATATTGAGCAGTGCTTTTACATAAATAGGCCTTGCCCTTTGAGCAGCGTCCCGGGTGAGAGTGATAAGACATCTGTTCGATTCAAAGAAATTGTCCAGCACATCCGCTGTCATTGCCTCAGGCATTAGCCTTAGGCTCCAGTAATACGCGATTGAGGCGATATTGATATGCCTGTATCCATCACCTCTTTCGAATTGCGCAAGGTTGTCGCAGTATCCCATTTTCAGATGGCCCCGTATCTCATGGATAGCTATGGAATAGACTATGCTTGAGACAAGATTCGATTGCCTTCCGTTCCGCTCGCCTCTGATAGGTATGTGGTGATAGTCGTTCTTAAGCAGGAACGCTATCAGGCATACAAAGGCTGTGTTTATAGCAAGATATTCTACTTTTCCTTTTTCGTCTCTTACTATCTTTGCTGTTATCATGGGGTCGGCGTCGAATGACTCGACTTTTAATTTCACATCTATCTTTTTGGATTCGTCTTTATTCTCATTTCTCAGTATCTCTTTAAAGATAGGTATAATGCCTTTGAAATGCTGAACAGTCCCTCTTCCGCCATATCCATTCTTAAGAGCCTTATTGTAAAACTTACCGCCTTTCATATTGCCGCGGTGGCGGTGATTGAGGCATTCGCGGTCATCCACTACTATGGGTACAAACCTCTTATTTTTTAATGTAACGGCATTTTTGCCCCTTTTCTCCACGGTCCCCGGCTGCAGAAACGCCCGAAAGTTCATCCCGCCTTCATTGGCCTCCGGCGGCGAGAGGATGGCTTTGACCTCGGCTATGGCCAGTTTTCTTTCAGCCCTTGTGCCGCCCGTGGCGAGGATGGTCACTGTATCATTTTGACTTACAGACAAAAACAAAAGGTTCGTGCCTGATCCGGCAGGCCTTGAATCTAGGCCTTTAATTATCTCGATCTCAATTCCCTTGCGCCGGTATTGTGCGACGATCTCTTCCATGGCATCCATTGAATCCTGGTGTATCCCATACGGGTCTGTTACCTTAACATCCGCTGCAGTAGCATAGAGGCTGTGGGCCTTCTTCTCCTGGTAGCGGTCTGTGTAATTATCATCGTAAAGCTGGCTGTAAACGGCCTCTGATTCAGTGTATCTTTTGGCATCTCTATCCATTCCGAGCATTTCATAAGCGTTGGAAAGATGCTCAAATCTCGCCGTGATATTTATGTGTATATCAGGCATATGGAGATACCTTTCGCATATGATCTTTCTCGCTGCGAAAAATGCTATGGGGAAATCATGCTGATGGGTCTGAATATCTCTATATTCATCCATGAGTGCCTGTGAAATCCCGGCTGCCGCGTGAGAATCAGATGTTGAGGCGATCAACGCGTAATCTATCACTTCTTCTGCGTATTTGTAGATAGATCTATCAGCCGCAAGGAGTCCATTGAGCGCCCTCCTGATAGCAGTCTCTTTTGATATTCTCTCTTTGTTGTTGCCGGTTAATTCCATCCTATGCAGGTATCGCATTACAAGTAAAGTCACTACCACACCCGCTGCGAAAGCCCCCAGGAGGCCGAGGGCGTATATCCAAGTGCCTACTCCTGTGATCACAAGGACAGATGCAATATCCCATGACCCGCGGCGGGGGTGAGATCGATCTCTTTTGGATGGCTTATCAGTCTTTAATGCCTCCTCGAGCCCGCTCAGGAATGCCTCCAGCCTCTTCTTGCCCTCCTCGATAGTGAGTAGCATATGCAGGTCCCTGTGCGGCTCTACTGAGTTCATGAACTTCCTCGATAGAAATTGTGTAATAAGCGGATCGGATAGGTTTAGCACTGTGACCGTGTCAAGAATGTCATTCAGGACATCCCTGACAGATATATTTATTAAATAGTTCTCAGTTGCAGTAGACTGAAATTCGACGCTTTTATAGATTTCATCCAAGGTGCTGAGTCTGTTTCGGGTCTCTTCCAGCCACTCTCGAAGCATGTCTCTGTCTTTCCCGGGGATGGCATTGAGTTTTATAAAGCCTGTTTCGTATATCGGTCTTACCAAAAGAACATACCGGCGGAAGAAGAATGTTAAATATACGACAGAAATAAATATGACTACTAAGAATGTGCTTCGGACAATATCATTGTCAGATGTTACTTCTAATAAAACAATGATAAAGGGCAGTATTGCGTTTACAAAGGCCGCCGTACGCAGTTTTGCGTATACCTCTCTCACTATGTCGTATGATTTCAGCTCTTCGTGCATGTCAAATCCAACCCAGGTTATATGTATAATTTTAGCAAAGTAATACATAAGCGGCACCATCGCCCCTATTACTAACACCATTGCCGACAAAGCATATGCATCTACCCAATCCACCACCGCAGGGAAGAACCCGCTTACGCCCATAAGGCTGATGATCACCCCTAGCCCCACGATCACAAGGATAGGCACAATATCCCATGACCCGCGGCGGCGGAAGATCCGTTTTTTATGTTTGCGTTTAGCGCGGGGTTTTTTGGAGGGTTTTTCTTCCATCAGCGCATTGAACGTGTCTACAGCCTCCTTTATGCTCACGATGCCGGCCTTTTCCACGATCTCATCTATGCGCTCAAGCACCTCTACTGAAAAATCCAGGATCCTCAAGATCCCGGCTTGCGCTTTAGGGAGCGCCTCGGATTCTCCGAGATTGCCTATTTCGGTATCGCTCACCTCAAATACAGGGTCTTTGAATATCTCTGACATCTCCTCATTCATCTTTTCAAGCCGCTCGCTCAATAAGGCCAGCCTGGCAAGCTCATAATTTTTATCGGGCCCTGTATCCCAAATATGTTCTTCCACCTGTTTTTGCGTGCGGAGTAAGAATTCTTTTGTCATCGCATACAGGGTATTCTTGCACATATGTTTTAAGGCAGCAGGAAAAAGTTTTTCGAATCTTCCAGCCATCTCATCCTTGTAAGAATCTATTTTTTTCTCCATAGCTTTCATGCCGGACATCGATATATAGGCATAGTTTATGACCTGGCCTATCGCCTGGATGCGCTTCATCATTCCCGCAAGCTTAAGTTGAAATTCCTTTATCATGCGGGCATACCGCGAGCTGCCGCCTTTTTTAAGGAGTTCTTGATCGAGCTCGAGTGCGTAATTCTTCAGCTCTATTAACTTGGAATTGAGATATTCGATGTATTCTCTCGGCTTCTCTTCCCATTCCGTAAACCGCATGCCCTCAAGGAAGGTTTTTGTTTCGGGATATATCTTATTGTAGTAGGTATCATTAAACTTTTTCCTTGTAGCCTTCAATCTTCCGTATTCTCTCACCCTCCAGAAGTTAGACCAGGTAAGCACTATCAGAAGCACCGCTATCACGGTGCGCGATACAAGGTCCTGCCTGTCCGCTGCGGCAAGATGCTCTCCGAACGCCTGCAAAAACGATACGATCTCGGGCCAGAATAACACTATAACAGCCGCTACGGCAACTATGGCGATTATTACGGGGGCCTGTGTCTTTGCGGTTTCGCGGCCCGGGGGGTGTTTTACAGGCGGGGCTTCCGAGGGCTTCCCGCTTTCAAGGAAAAAGCGCGCGCCTGTATCCAGGTGACGCCTGTCCCAGACTAATATACTGTTTTCCTCCCCTATGCGAGTAACAAGTGCGCTCTCATCATCCGCAACCTGCTCAGCTGCTTCACGTTTCGGTTCTTCTGCCTGTGACGCTGCGGTCTCAACTGTCTTTTTATCCGGAAGAGTAACAGTTCTTGCTATAGTGGAAGATGCCGGTTCTATGTCGAGTTCGTCTTTGAGCTTTGCCAGCATCTGACTTCTTTTAGCGAGCCTTCCATCTTGGCTTTCTACAGTGGAAGTCCTTGCCGGCCTGGCGTCTTCAGTCCGTAGTTTTTCCAAGAGACCATCCAGCATACCTTCCAGGGAGTCTGTTGAGATGTATGTTCTGTCATCAAGCTGGTTTTGTGTTATTACTTTGTTTTTGAGGTCTTCGGCTTGCTTTTGTCTGTGGGCTCTGAGCCATACGGTCTTTACCCTTCTGAGGTCATGTTCATCTTGTTTAGCGTCTATGAGGCATTTGTATATGCCTTTTCTGAGCCACTTCTTGGTCTCTTCTTCGGTGTAAACTCCTTTGTTCTGTATGAAGTGGGAGTATGTGGCTATGTGGTAGTCTCCTTTTTGGAGAAGTTCTTTATAGGGGGTTATTTTCTTTGTAAGGATAGCTACATAAGGCCTTTTGGGGGAGTCTTTGTCGAATTTGGGTAAAAGGACTACGTAAGATGTCTTATTGTTCTTTAGGACTTCTGTCATACCTTTTGTATGGAAGCCTCCTGTTACAAGGGCGGCTACATTCTGGTCTTTACTTCTCATCTTATCTATAGTGTTATTTATAAGGGCCTTGTCTCTTTCTAAGGCTAGCTTATAGAAGTCTATGGCTTCGTTGAGTGACGAGAAGAGCTTAGTTACTTTGTCATCCTGAGGAGCCTGGGATGCTATGTAGGGCGACGAAGGATCTATACGTAAAGATTCTTCGCTTCGCTCAGAATGACAACGGATAAACTCTGTGAACTTAGCTGGATTAAATGAGTCTATGTTATCCAGGAGATACTCTAACCTTCCGTTTGTGAGGGAGATGCTGAAGAGATCCTTAAGTATGAGGGCTTCTTTCTGGAGGTGGTTTAGGGTATGCTGGTCCTGCGATGTAAATAGGCCTTCTTTTATCTTTTCTTCAAAGAGCTCCATCTCACTGAATAGTGATTGGATGTCTATTGTTTCATAGAGCTTTACGTATTCAGCGTACTTTATGAGGTTCTCGTACTCACTGTCATCCCGAGGAGCTGTTGTCATCCTGAGCGAGCCTTCGCCTGCATCAGGCACTTTTCCTGTCATCCTGAGCGAGCCTTCGCTTGCATCAGGCGAGCGAAGGATCTTACCCTGTTCCCGGGTAAGATCCTTCGGCGGCTTCGCCGCCTCAGAATGACAAAGTTTCATTACATCAAGCAGATACGTATGGAACTCATAGTTCGATATCTTATGCATCTTGTACTGGAGACTCTTTAAGACAAGCGCTTCAAGGTCTTCTTTGGGGAGGGTTTTTTTAAGGGAGTGGACGAGTAGGTCTCTTTCTTTATTGGCCTTTTTGAAGTCTATTGTCTTTTCTATTTCGATGGATCCTGATAGCTTGGAGAGGTTGGGATATAACCTGTCATCCTGAGCGAGCCCTTGTTTACACCTGGCGAGCGAAGGATCTTTACGTAAAGATCCTTCGGCGCTTCGCGCCTCAGAATGACAAAGGCTTCCCTCCATCTTCTCCCAGTACTCCTTGAACTCAATATCCCCTTCTTTGTAATCAGCGCTTGTCTTAATAAGGTCTTTTACTTCTTCCGGGTATATCCTACTGGCTATTCTTTCAAGCTTATCTATGAGCGAGTCCACTATGGCTACATTCTCTTGCTTTGTAGCTATATTGGCCCTGAAGCTCTCAAGATGGTCCCTGTAGAGCTTATTGTCTTCTATGCCGTATAGCTGGACTTCCTTGTCCCCCACTATGCTGAAGAACTCCCCTGCTGATAGCTCGCCTTCTTCCATGAGGTAGTCTGCTGTGGATTTACGTATCTCTTCTATGGGGAAGGTCCTGAATATGGAGGTGTCTATGTAGCCGGATGATCCTTCTAAGGCTACCATGGATAAGTTATATTCACGTGTTAATGTGTCTAATATATCGACTATGGAGTACTGGGCAGATAGAGAGTCGTGGGCGTCCTGTATGTTTATTATGACTTCATCAGAGCCCTGGATACTGATCTCTTTTGTGAGGGCCTTGTCTTGGGGTATGGTGAGGTTCTCTTGTATCTTGGGGTCTATTGCAGGCTTAACAGGCTGCGGGGTGGCCCCTCCTTGAGCCCAGGTCACCTGCTGCCAGCTGAAGACAATTATAAGTATGGTGCTAATAGCACGTATTATACGCTTATATATGCTATTATTATTGCAATATATGTAAATGTAGTCATTATTGGCTGCAATGAATGCCGATCCGCTGCTATTCTGCTCTATTTTTTTTCTGTCCTGCGGGCTCATATTATCTCGTCAACGGGTTAATATCTTTTCTAAACGCTTAGATTGCCGGATAAAAAAATAGGGCCTGGTTCCCCAATAGCCCAGACCCCCTAGTCTGCGAAACTTTATTTACTGCTTTACTAATTAAAAGAAGTATATCATATACAAAATCAAAAGTCAAGCCTTAAATACTAGCTTTTTTAATATCTAATTTTATATATAAAATGTCTTTAGTAACTTTAATCCCTATACAAAAATCTAACTATTAGAAAAAAGGGGACGCCTCACTCGTCTTTAACGCATTATATTATATAAAGTTATAGGAGTAGCCGGTACATGTTAGAAAAAATACATTAACTTTTGACATTATGGCTGGATTGATATGAGAGTATGGACAATGGGATGGGAGTGAAAAAAATGTACCTGTTACTATAGTAACTCGTTATGTTGTTTGGTGTAAGAGAGGAGTGAGGCGTCCCCTTACATACCCTTACATACGTCCCTTACATGGCGCGTTCGACGGCGAGGGTGGATGTGCGGGCTTCGAAGAGTTTCTGGAGCTCGATAGGCATAACGGCCTTTATCTTTAGGTCCGGTAACAGCGCAGCGATATCTTTGTAATCTCTCCTGCTGCCGTACAGGTATAATGCCGGTTCGCTGTCTATGGAGATGCTGAGTATGGCTGAGAGCTTGCCGAGTGTGCCCTGATCAAGGCCTTCGCCTATTATCCTCAAGCCCATCCTTCTGGCTTTCTTGTCAGATATGTTCTTGCCCATCTCCTGCTCAAGCCTTATCATGAAATCATTCCTGGCGGACATCGTATCGAGATTGCCGGACTTTGTGCTGAGGAGCATGACGAATTTCCCGAACACTTTAGGCGCATCCAGATGATCCGTTATAAATCCGTTCATTGTGGAGGTACCAACCCCTATATTATGCTTTTGTAATTTCGCTATCATATCGGTTACGGTATCGCTCTCGGGTCTCTGGGTGATTATCCTGACTTGTGTGCTTTCTCCGACGAGATCCGCTATCTCACTGACGGCAAGAGGCGCCTCGAGGAACGTATCCTCTATCACTATCGTTTCATAGGTAAGCGGGCTCTTTTCCATCTTCTCTGCCGTGATAAACGCCTCTTTGTATTTGTTGTCGTTTACACGGCCGCCTATGATGGTGTCGATAAGACTGGTACGGGACTTCTTCTCAGCGGGCGGCCTGACCGCGGTCCGCATCAACGGCTTTACGGGCGCGGGCCTGAACAGCTTAATGCCGGGCAAGGCCTTAAGCCGGGTCTTCAGCTTTTGTATAAACGTGAATTTATCTTTCTCAGCCGTGTCAATAGCGGCATCACGGGTTATACTGCTTTTCACGGCGCTCATCACTTCCAGCACCACCCTGTCATCCTGCAGGCTATCGCGCGAGATAACCGGTATCGTATTTACATGCCCTATTTTGGCGTACAGCGCTGTCAGCTCACGGTCGCTCAACTGCCCAAAGCCGTCCCTTATGACCGCGATACGCTCTTTCAGCGTTTTAAGCCCTTCTCTTACGCCGTCAGGCATCGGGGCGGTGTAAAGTATCTCGTCTATGGTGCCTATCTCCTCTATGCCGTCCTTCAGGCGGGCCATCTTGTCATTAAGCCTGGCCACCTTGAAGCTTTCGCCGTCATAATAGAGCTCTTTTATATCGCCATTCGATTCTATTATGTATTCGGATACAAACCGCCCGTAGAGCCTTTCTGTGGCGATGGCTGTGGCGGCGTCGCCGAGGAATTTATACCCTTCGCCTGCGGCGGCCGGCTCAGGATGCGTATGCAGGCTCAATAATACCCCTTCCTTACCGGAGAGGAGGTCCATCAGGTCTTCCGCGCCGTAGGTGAAGGATGTGCTTATATACTCTATCTCACCGGTCACATCAGAAATCGCTGTAATTGATCCGTCAGAGGTGATGACCTTACCACTGGAGAGAACGACGATCTTGCTCTCCTGTCTCATGCCTTCAGGGCTTCTGGCGCTTACCATGAACGCCAGCAGGCGCTCTTCCACGTTGTCCCATGCCTCTTCCGGCAGGAATGGCGCTATCTTGCCGAACAAGCGCTCGGTCTGCTTCGCTATCCTGGGGGTTATGCGCGCAGCTACAGGAGGAGCGGCATGTTTTGCGACAAGAACAGGAACTACTGTGATCTCTTTTATCCCGTCTGCGAACAGCTCTTCTGCCGCAGCTACAAGCCGGCCCTTCGCCGCGCTGTCCGCGATATAAACATGGAAATCTGCGGTCCTGACCTCTTTCCTGCGCGCAAGTGCATAAGCCCCTTTATGGTTGCCGTACAACCACTCATCCATTTTCATATGGGAGTAGTCTTTTGTCGTTAAAGATACCTTCCAGCCGCCGTTACGCAGATATTTTTCAGCGGCATCCGCATCTGTCATTCTCTGCCCCGGCGTCAGGCCAAACTCAATCTCTTTGCCTTCTGCGTCTACGGCATCCGCTTTTACGGGCTTGGTTATTACCGGCGGGGCTTCCGGCTCTTCATAGTCAATCACAACGGGCGTACCGTCCTCAAACGTGTCACTAGGCGTATCAGACAGCTCCTCGTCAGCCAAATCCTCCAAATCAGCGGCCGGCGTAAGCTCGAACCGGCCTCTTCTCCCGCTAGCCAATTCCGCGCCCAGCAGTTCTTCGGCTGCGATCTTATTCTCCGTAGCCGTCGATGTGCGGGCGGTTCCGGCGTGCGGCTCGGATATCGTCGCTGTGCGGGCGGATGCCGCGGCCGATTCAGGCGCTCCGGCCTCAACCTCGGCCGCCGGCGTTCCATGCCTTGGCCTTCTCCTCGGCGTCTCTTTTCTCCAGCCGAGCCACGTCTCACGTCCCGTAGACCCGGTTTCAAGCCTTTTGCCTTCCGCATCGTAGAGGGTTTCGCTCGTCCCGCGCTCCGCGGGTTCGCCTTCAAGCCTTCTGCCATCGCCATCATACAGGCCTTCCCATTCTCCTTCCGGCCTCTCGGCGTATTCGTGTGTCCCATCAGGTTCAACCGATGCAGCGCCAGGCATGATAACAGGCGATGGCGGGGTTGTGCCTGTCTCTGCCTCTCTGGCCTCCAGCGCTCTTCTCAGCCTATCTAACACTTCATCAAAGTCGAGATCGGTGTCTTCTTCTTCCGCTGTTTCCGCAGAAACAGTCTCTTCTACCTCCGCCTCGGCCGGAGCGACTTCGGCTTCGGTCGCCTTCCTCGGCTCTGCAGTCACCCAGTCGAGCCATGTCTTCTGCCCCATGAACATGCTTTCAGGGCTCTCGCCTTTAGGGTCATATGGCGTATCCCATTTTTCATCGGACTTCTTCAGATACTCACCTACCTTTTCAAATCCTGACGCGTCGTCATGTTCTATGAGCTGCTGCATCGGGTCGGTGCCGCTTACCATGCCGTCTATGAACTCCTTGAATAATGGCCTTGCTTCTTCCTTTGTCCTCGGAAGCCGCTTCTCCATGAATTCATCGAGCTTGCCCGCGGCGTCAACAAGCTTCGCAAATACACCTTCGGCGTATACGCTGAACATATCGCTGGCTTTATCATAAGCTCCGGCACCCTCTCCCCAGGCAAGCGGATTGAGGCCCAGCGTGTACTCGCAAGCTTCGTGTACGAACTGGCTCATGAAGAAATCCATGCCTGACCTCACTATAGAGTCCCTGCTCGCTGTATTTAAATACAATGTACTGTCGTTATCAAAAGTGGTAAACGGCACTCTGTTAAACCTCTCTTCTTTCTTACGCTGGCCCTCAAAGCGATGGTCCGCTTTTTCCGTGGCGAAGTTAACCCACTTCAGGGACATCCTTGAAAGCCCTATAAGCGCCCTGTCCAATAACTCTTTCTGGTAATCAGGCAGCAGGCCGCTTGCGAATTTCTGTATGTATTTGCGGACACCTGCTATCGCCCTGCGTTTTAATTCATAGGGTTCCATAGCCGATATGTCATCGCTCAATTCATAACTGTGCCTCGTGACCCCGGTGAATACCTCATTCGTAGGCACACGGCCGGAGTCTTCCATTACCCTTATTATAATTTCGGCATTCTCTTCCGGGGTGCTGCCCGTAAGTTTAGCGCCGAGCTTAAGCTCTATGCTGCTCTGGAGCTCGGGTGTCATATTTTCAAGCATGCTCATCGAACCGCCTATGAGCCACTCTTCCGTAATGGTTCTCCTGGCCAGCGCATAGAGTGTCTCTATCTTTGTATCATTCCTCTCTTCTTCGTCCATCGCCTCTGCCAGCTCTGCCATCTTCTGCGCCTCTTCAGGGGTAGCGACCTCTTTCGAGCCGTCAGGCCTGACGAACGCCAGGCGCCTCAATACAGTCTGCGGCGCAACTTCGAGCTCTTCGGCCCTCTGGATCACCTCTGCCAATGATGCGGACCTTTCTTCTCCTTCTGCGACAAGGCCGCCAAGGTCGATCTCGGCTTCGAGGTCATCCGTCCTGTCGAGGAGGGCCTGGGCACGCTGGAGGAGATCGCCCATACCGGCCTCTTCGGCGTTCCTCGCGAGCTGATCCATCTCTCCGGCTATGCTCTCATCAAACTCTCCGGTCCCTTCAAGATACGCCCTGCATCTGGAGGCCATGGCGTAGAAGACCGATCCCAGGAGTCTCATGTGGGCCGCTTCCTCTTCTGAGAGCGATTCATCATCCGCATTAGCAAAGAGGGCGTTGCCCCTGTCTACCAGAGATCTCGTGAGGGTATTTAATCTCTCCACGGCCCTGCGCCTCAATCCTGCGGTTGGCGTTTCCTCGATAGCATCTATAATTCCGTCGAAGTTATCCATCTCAGCCAGGAGCCTTCCGGAAAGGGCTACCACTGTCTCCATCGCCCTGTATGCGGCATAATTCATACGGCCGTCTACATTGATGGCATCCTCGTATAAACCGGTTGCCCTCCAGAGCGCAAGGAAACGCTCTGATATATTCTGCAGGCGCCCATCTATATCCGTGTCCCGTTCCTCCGCCTCCAGGGCCTCTGCCCTCTGGATAAGACTGTCTGCCTCCCTTGCATTATCTTCTGCAGTCTGCTTCTCTGCCAGGTCGGTAATTGCGCCTTTTCTTGCGGCATCTATCTCTGCCTGCCTATCCTCACTAAGCAGTCCGTCTTCGGCTATAGCCTCAGCCGCTCTCAGGTGCTCTTCTGCTCTATTAGTATTGCCCCTGTTTGTATGGGCAGTCGCCATCGCAATGTGCATGTCGTAAAGCTCTTTCGAGGCCTCTGTCAATTCGACATCTGTCTCCGAAGACTTCGCTATCGCAGGCGCCAGGTTTTCATTTATCTCGTCAACGAATCCGGCGGCTGTATTATTTATATCTTCCGTATTGTATATACGAGGTATCAGGGATCTGCCCACATTGAGCCAGAGCAGTATCCTCACATAGAAGGCCTTCCTCTTCACATCTCCGCAGAACCTGTCGATCTCGCCCACGAGCCCTCTATCAAAGGCTTCGTGTTCACTCGTAGCCTCAGCGCCGGCAGCTTCGGTTATCCTGTCAAGCGCAACAACGTTCAACTGTGCCATTGTGAATCTCGCCATGGAGACCAGCGCTTCCACTTCGCGGCGGCCGCTTTCGCTCACAGTAGCGTCACTTTCAAGGCGTTCTATAGCGGTTGCCTCTATTCTCCCAACAATAGCCTCTGCATGGTCTCTTGCGCCTCTGGCGTGGTTCAGCCTCTCATCGTCATCTACATCCTCGCCCAGCATGTCTCTCAGCCCGGCAATATCTTCGAATATCCTGCTGTCGGTACTCCTGTCGAGTAAGCCCATAGCAACCATGGCGTCCACAAGCTCTTCTATCGTATTCACATCCGCCGTAGTAACTTCCGCCAGGGCGATCTCAGCTTCAAGAGTATGGGCGCTCAGTGATGCCGCCTCTTCGTCTCTCGTATCCATCGCCTCATCGTACGAGGCCTCTTTCCCACCAAGGAGGACTTCCGCCTGCCATAAGTCTCCGGAGGCGATGAGGGCGTTTATCCTTCCGTCTTGAGCCTTGTCGCTTTCAGGATCTATCGTTAAGACTTCCCTGTCTACCCTTGCGGCATCGGCATGGCGTCCGGCCTCGCTGTATTTTCCGCCTATCTCGAGATACTCCTCTGCCGCCTTTTCATCACCTTCCTGGGCGCGGGTTATCCTTGCGCGGATTTCAAGGGCTTCAATGCGGCTGCCATCAGCTTCGATAGCCTTGTCACAGAGTCCCGTTATCCTGGCTGAGGTCTCTTCATCCAGGCTGCCCCTGCGCTCCAGGCAGGAGGCAAGGTTTATATAGGCATCCGCTGTCTCTGTGCCGTGGTCGATCGCCCTCTGGTAATTATCTGCCGCAAGACCGTAGACGCCCATAGATTCATAAGAACTCGCAAGACCGTAATATGCCCTTGCCATCTCGCCTTCATTTGCAAAGTTGCCGTATTCCAGCGCCCTAAGGAAGCTTTCGCATGCTCCTGCGTAGTCGCCGTTATCGAGCATGGCGTATCCGTCCGAGAGGCGGAATTCGCTGTCCTTTATACCTTCCGGCCTCAACTCATGAATACGCCTTATATAATCGATGGCCTCGGCGTTTGCGCTGTCAGATCCTAATACCATTCTGAATTCCTCAAGGGCCTCCCTGTATCTTCTGCCATCGAAGTGCAGTTTTCCTAATACAAGGTGCGCAGGCGCAAAGTCTTTATCCAGCGCAACGGCCGCACCGGCTTCCCGCCGGGCCATATTGTCATGGCCCTGTTCCATATGGACATTCGCAAGGGCGACGTGTGCCTCTTTGGACTTTCTGTCAAACTGTATGGCCTCTTCGAGATACTCTATAGCCCTCCTGGGATGTCCGGCCTCGTTGTATAGCTCTGCTATGCTGACATAGATGTCTGCAGACGGGTTGAGCGTATATTCACGCCTCAGGAGGCCGACTCTAAGCTCTAATGTATCTTCACCGGATAAGGGCGGCATGCTGTTTATGAGGGTATCTATCCTCGCGGAATCATTATTTTCATTTACAAAGTCCGGATTGGTGACTGTAATATTTCTCAGGGCTACTGTCAGCCTGTTTCTCTGCTCAGGAGACAGCCTGCCTAAGAGATCTTCTTCCTTTCTTGTGGCCGGTCTTCCTGTAATAGAGATTAACCGCGTCATCTCTCCCAGGATATCCGTGGACCCGAACTCTACATTGGTGTTGTCGGTCTTGAGTATGCTTACAGCGGTGACCTTGAGCGCTTTTAGCAGTCCGTTGAGGACGAGCATCTCCTCTACGGGGCTCAGGGTTCCGTCTTCCGCAAGCTCGACGAATTTTTTTAATTGCGCGGTCGTCTCTTCCTCTTTTGTCGCCCTGTCGAACCTCTGCTCAAATGAATCGGCGCCGGCTTCTGTGAAGTCTGTCAGCCTGGTTATAACCGAGCGCTCCCTGGCAGTCTCAAGGTCTGCTTCGCCGTCGGGTTCGTCATACGTATCGAGCCTTGCTGTTACTTCCTCTGTGAGTACAGTATCTACATCTATCGTTACCGCATCATTTTCTCTCAAACTCTTTACTAGCAATCCGCCGTTCTCGGCCTCGCTGGCAGTCACTTTATCATCACTGAAGATGCCGTGTATGAGCCTTCGCGCAGCGGGCTCTTCTATCATATCGCTCTCTGCTACCAGCTTAAGTCCTTCCCAAGCGTTTGTGAATTCCATGCTCGTTCCTTCATCGGTAGCGCGCATAACAGCCGTGTATTGCGGGATCGCCTCTTCCAGGCGTCCGGCCTTTCTTAGCGTATCGCCGAGCTTGACCCTCGATTCGAAATCGAGCGGGTTGCAGATGACGGTGTCTCTGAGATGGTCTACAGCCATCGATACGGGCGATATGGTCTCTCCTATCGTTATGCCCATACCTTCCGCCTTACCCCTCAGCCACCGGAGATCCGCCTGCACAGTCTCATCTGCCGCTACACCCAGGCGTTCCAACTCGCCATTATAATAAGAAGCCGCGTTAACGAGAATCTCCAATGCCCGGGCAACGGCATCCTGTTCTTCGCCGGAGACCCATACACTTAAGAGCTCTCTCGCGTTCTCTACGGTATTCCTCAGGAGATCGGCAAGCTTATCCGTCTTTACTTTGATCTCGTCTTCTATCGATGCCGAAGGCATTGCAAAGAGCCCCAGGGTCTCCAGCTGGCTCTCCTTCTTATCCTCGAGTATCCTTATCTGCGTAAGTACTGCCTCCGCCTCTTCAGCATGGACGAGGAGGTGCGCTTCCGCCGCAGCAAGGCTCACCTTCGAATACTTCTCATCCTCTTCATGGCAGCGGCCTACAGCCAGTTTCACAAGCAACCTCTCCGCTATATCGCCTTCCTCGAGCCCCTCTGCGTATTCATCGTATTTCTCTATGGCCTCACCGTACTTCTCCTCTATCTCAAGCGCGCGTGCGCTATAATATAGGCCTCTTCCTTCTGTATCCTTTTCAAATGTGCCGAGCTCTTCCAGGAGGCCTTCTGTCTCTTCGAGCGACTTCTTAAGCTCTTCTATTTCTTCGTCGAACCCTGTCTCCGCTCTATCGTCAGCAACGATCCCTTCTTTAGTCTCCAGTTCCTCTATATAGTGCATGGTGGCCACTTCTGTATCTATGAGCGCTGTGTCTTCTCTTTCAGAAACGAGATCTTCGCGCTCCTGCCTTAAGTCCTGCAGGGCTTCCTGCCGCGCCTCTTCTATCTCTTTCTCAGCAGCTGTCTCAGCGCGTCCCGGGATAAAGAGCGATTCCCTCTCTTCTACCAGTTCCGCGATCTCTCTATCGAGCCTGGCAATTCTCCGTCTTAACGACCTGGCCCTAAGGGCCCTAATAGGCCTCATTCGCGATACGGGTCCGGCATTCCCTAAAATAGCCCTTATTACCCGGTGGCCTTCCGCTAGTGAGGCTACCGCTCCATTGTCGAATAATTTTTCTGCGAGATCGCTCTTCCTGTCTACATAATCTTTCCATCCTTCTCTAGGACGTCGTAGTTCCGTTTCCACTCCTTCATAATAATCCTCGTCAACCACATATCCCCGGACGCGGGCCCTGCGCTCCCTGATATCCAGGCTCAATTCAATAAGCTCGTCTATCTCCTCGCCCAAGCCAAGCTGCCTGAGAACCTGTATGCCCTCGAGCGCTGTCAATTCAAGGGCCAGCTCTTCTCTCTCATTCATCCTGTTTCCTATGACCGCGTCTTCTTCGGCCGTTATCCTCTCTATATCTTCAGTCTTCTCATCCGCAAGGGCCATAAGCCCTTCGATCCTCTCATCCAGCTCCCTTATCTTCCTGTCGAGCTCAGCCAGTGAATCGGCCCTCGCGGTCAATTCCGCTGTCTTGGTCTCCCTTTCGGTCTTAAGCGCCTCTGCCTCTCTGTCGAAGACCTCGAGCGCCTCTTCCTTTTCACTTATCTCCGCCCTGATGCGCTCTGCCTCGGCATTCAGCTCTTCCTTCCTCTCTTTTGTAAGCGAGCTGTCGGCCAGGGTCCTGTACGCAAATACTCTCGACCTGTTAGAATTATTCTCATCCTGGGCGAATCTCAGGAGATCTCCTGTCTCAGGATGCCGGCATGCCCCAAATAGTGCGTTCGTCTCCTCTGCGCCCGCATCTTTAAGCCTCTCAACCCAGGTAACCTTCTCTTCGCCAGCCTTTGTGCGCTCTGCTTCAAGCTCGCTCTTCTTCTTGTCCAGCTCTTCGATCTGGCTCGTGAACTGCTTAGCCATATCTTCGTTGCCGTACATAGAGGCCATCTGGACCATTTGCTCCATCTGCTCTTTCTGCTTCTCAACGCCGGAGATCTCTTCGGTTATCTCGTCTCCGCGGCCAAGGACTATAACAACCGCGTCATTGTTACCGAGCACGGCTGCGGCGACCAGCATCTCATCCGAGCGCGCCTTCTGCGACTTACCATATCTTGCGGCCACCATACCGGAGATCCAGTTCCACAGCATGGCCGCCGGCGCTGCTATCAGTCCGCGGACGGACTTTCTCTCTTTCTTCTCTTCTGTCTTTTTCAGCTTCCTGAGCAAGCCCATCGCTAACGGAGAACTTGCGGTAAACATCAGGGCCTTGGTTGAGACCGCGGCAGCTGCCAGCCACACGATCCAGGAGGCCACAGTGACCCCTACAAAAGGACTCAACACCGCTGCGATACCAAGGAGAACGAAGCTTATTCCGACAGCGAGGGCGACGCGCGCGCCTATTTCCAGCACACCCTGCGCGATCTTCATCTTGCCCCATTCCTCCGTAATCTTACTCTTTATCCAGCTGGCTATCTCACCGAGCACTCCAATCTGGGAGAGCAACACCAGGAGCTCGCCCTTCATATCTGTATTACCTCTCATGTTGCAGGATGAGAGCGCGCGCCTGTAAGCGGCGGCTGCCCTCCATGTTTCGTTCTTTGAGCTGTGCGCCTTACCGAGCGCGTATTCTATATCCTCCGGGGCCCAATGCTCTATACCTCCAAGCTCTACATTGACGCCTTCGCGCGTTATAAGGTGCAGTGCCTCTATGATCTCCTCATTCAATTCTCTCATAAGGCTATCAAGGGCGCGGTTCGTTTCGTCCTCGGTGTCGAGGTTTCTTGCTATATCCGCAAGCTCTGCTGCTGCGCGCGCCTGCGCGGCTTCATCATCGCTGTTCCGCAGGTCGTTCACCAGGCCGCGTGATCTCTCCTGTATCTCTGCGTCTGCTTCTTCAAAGGCCTCCGGTATCTCGCGCCATGTCCAGATGAAGTCCTTTGTCCTCTCTTCGCGCTCTTCTTTTCTCGCCTTCTTGCCGGCATTCTTGAATATGAATTCTATCAGCGTAAATAACGCGCGGCGCCACCAGCTCCTGCCGGGCACCTCTACCACGCTCACATCCGATATGAGGCGGCGCTCCCTGAGATCGTTCATGAACTCCTCGGCAGTGAGCCCTCTGTCGCCTACGGTTATATTCCCGTCAACATCTATGTGGACTTTGGGTTTTTCAGCAAGCCCGGATACCGTCCTGTCTTTACCGTCAAGCAGAGTGGCTTCATCGCCTGTGAGCGGAGTGAATACCTTCACGTCGTCGTCCGTATCGACGAACCCTATCTTCTGGCCTTCGATCTCGACGATGCCCTTCTCCTTGCCGGCGCTCTCATCGAGAAGCCGGTTTACACCGGCCTGTGACAGGTCATCATTCTCGTTATTGAGGCCTATGAGGCATCGGCCCAGATCATCGGTATCGTTTAAGAGCATAACGAAGAGTTCGCCTTCGCCGGAAGCGGAGCCTTCATCCTGGGCAAAGCCTACTATTACCACGTCTTCTCTCGTCCGCAGCTGCGGGTTCTCATCGAGGAATCTATTGAGCTGGTCCCTGCGTCTCTGTGACAGGCTGCCGAGCTCGACAGGCTCTGCCTCTGCTTCGTCGGCTTCATCAGAGATGGCTTCTGTCCCGGGCGCTATAGCAAGAGATGGTCCCGTGCCGTATCTCTCATCCCACTCTGCTGCGACATCATCATACACCCTTCTTGCGTTTCGCCTCAATTTATACGCGGAGGCGGACTCATCCACCTGCGTCTCTAACCAGTCTAATATACCGTCCATATCACCAGCCTCCGGGAACTCCTGGTCCGATTCAGGCTGCTCAATCGCAAGGCTGTCGAGCGTTGCAGCGCCTTCGTCAGACCTGACAGCGGCCCTGGTGACCGTCTCTGCAGGCGTCTCTGCTTCAGTCCTCCTACCGTATTTACCCTGCCATACGCCTGACAACCTGCCCAGCGTCTCCCATGAGGACCCATGGTCGAGCGCTGCCAGATCTACCAGGTAAGAGAGGGCTATCCATGTACTCCTTGCCCTTACAGTATCGCCCTTGGCATCGACAATCGATCCCAGTTCAGCCAGCTCTTCTTCCAGCTTCCTGTCATCGCTGAAACCAAACCCACTCTTCCTCTTTCCGTGGACATCCTCATGCGCGGCGACCATCCTCTCGAATAACGCGATCCTGCTTGCGTCACTCAAGCCGCGGACGCCCTTTGCCACCAGTCCTTTTGAAATCGCAGAGACGCGCCTGCGCTGTTCGGGTGTAAGTCTTTCCGACATAAGTGCGAGATCTACAGGCCTTTCTTCACCCGCGGAGACAGGCTTCAGCCCGGCTTCATCATGGACCCTGATGTTATCGCATGATATCACGACATAGTCGCCTTCGACCTTCGGGCACCAGCCCATCGCGCCGCGGACCGGGCCATCGCCCATCTGTATCACATAGAGCTTCTTCATCGGGCCTTCTTCGACGACCTCCAGTATCTGGTAGAGGACTATCATCTGCGCGTCTTCATCCAACAAGAGCTCGTGGGAGGTTATGTCGTCGCCTTCATCGGCCACAAATCCTCTATCAACGAGGAATTCCCTGTTCAGCTTATTCATCGCCTGTATAACCATATCACGCGCGGCATCCTTGTCAGCCTGCGACAGGGTCCGCATCTCGCCCCTTATGAAGTCGAATCGGCCGAAGACCTCATCCGGCGTCTCCCACATGCCCATCGCCTCCTGCGTCATTATCGTCGTCTTCACTTCATCGACAGCTTCATTAAGTCTCCTCTCAAAGCGCTCCAGCCTCAAGGGATCCGACTCTACGCGGGAGGCATCCTCGGTCATCATGGCTGCGTCCTCTTTCGAAGTCAATCTTAAGGCAGCCCCCGCGCCCACTACCGCAAGCCCTTCTACTTCAGGAGACGTCGTCACTGCGCCGGCCGGGATCCTGTCTTCATCGTCTTTTGGTATCCAGGCTATCGGCTGCCTTGTAGCCTCTTCGTCGCTGCTGACTGATACGAGCGACGGACCGAGCTGGTCCTTATCCGCCATCAGGACTTCGACGCCGTCAACGCCGATGCGCGAACCATCCATCAGATCCACGGCCTCACCCATAATAGTCCCGTTCGACTCGATTTCTGACAATATCTCGCTGACATCGCTTGCCGCCGTCATAGCCGCCTGGGTCTCCTGCGTTGCAACGGTCGTGCCGACGACCCCTTCGCCTATTACAGGTGTCGTAACCTCGACAAACCTGGGGCCTGAGAGCGTCTCTTTCAGTTTGTTCTTAACGCGCGTCATTACACCGACGTCCGTTTTTGTCTTTATATTCTCGCGCTCCTGCAGCTGCCTGCCCCTGGCATCTGTTATACCCAGCTCCTCCCGGAGCTCATTTATACGCAATGTATAGCGGTCGATCACCGCTGTATGGGAACTGCTGTTTCCGGGATCGAAGGTCTTAAGTTCCTGGTAACATTCCGCTACCTTGTTTAGCCCAGCTAAGAGCCTGTCCTCTCTTAAGGTCCTGATCTCTTGGTCGATCGTCCCTATGCTTTCGCCGGCGTCTATAAGCCTTTCGCGCTCTTCTTCGCGCGCCTCTATCTGCGCCTCTGTCGCCTCTACATACTCGCGCTCTCTCTTTATGGACGCTGTGAAGAAGTTTATCCCTTCCCTGTTTCTGCGGGCCTTGGCTATATTCTCGTCTATATGGGTAGATATACTCTCTGTAGTGACCTCTGTATTCTGCAGCTTTACTATGGTATCGTTACAGCTATCCTTCGCCTTGGCCTTCTGGGTCCGGGTCAACTTGCCGCCGTGCATTATGCTCCCTACTTCCTCGTAGAAGTCTTTTCGTATCTCATCGATCTGGCCTCTCATATTCTCCCTGGCCGATACTTCGGTTAAGACCGAGACGAGAACTTCCCCGAACTCGGTATCTGTAACTTCCGCTACGCGCCTTGCCTCGGCAATATCGTTCTCGCCTATCATAATACCGAGCCTGTTCTGGACTTCGCGCGCTATTATGTAATCGTTGGCGCCTTCTATCGCGAGTATGTCATCGGCTTCCTGGATTATGCTGGCAGGCGGTGCGATACTCCTTGCCTTCCTGTAGGTCTCAGCCATCTTGTCAGACTGGGCTTCTCGTATCGCCTCGAGCATGGAGAATTTCAGATCTCCTGCCTCGGTATTCTCTTTGATCCTCTTCGCATCCATCTCTTCTCTTGCCTGCTGGACGATATCGAATGCTTCGTCGAAGAGTTCTTCTGAGCTTTCTCTCAGTCTCGCCAATTCTCTTTCGTTTCCTTCTTCACTGCTTAAGCGCTGCATCTGGTCGAAGGTATCGTAAGCCTCGTTCAGCACCCTTCCTTTCCTGCTGAACGGGCTCGTGCCGAACCACCTCATCGCATCATCGAACATGCGCCTTGTGCTCTCTCCGCGGTTAAGGAGTAGATAGACTCTCGTCTCGCCTTCCTGCCCCTGCCTTCCTGCCCTGCCGCGCAGCTGCATCTCTACTCTATTGGAGCTGTGCAGATATAGCGCTATGACGAGCATACCTTTGTCTTTGGCAAGCGTCGTAAGCTCGATGTCTACGCCGCGGCCTCCTATGGCCGTTGCTATCGTTATCACTCCGGGGATGGCTGCCCTTCTCTTGATCTCGTCTTTATTCGCTTCCTCGCGCGCGGTGAACTTCTGGATGTTGCCCTCTTCTCTTATATCATAACCGTTACCGACGGCCTCGTTTATCCTCCTTACATTCTCTTCAGTAAGCAGCATATCCCGGACCTCATCTGCCTGCGCAATATCTTCGACGTTCAGCATGATAGGCCTGCCTGCCCTTATATTCTCTATCACGTCTTCTACAACCTGATTTTCCCTCTCTGCTCTATCCAAAAAGAGCCTCTTCGATGCATCCACCCTGCGGACGAAGTTGTGAGGAGGTATGATCTGGCGGTTGAAACAGTACGTATCGCGGAGCATGTCGGACTCTTTGCCCCTTCCGAGGGTTCCTGTCATGCCTATCGTATTTACGTATATGTCTACGAAGAGCTGTTTGGCCGTTATCTCCGAGGACGACCGTCCTTCACCCCTTATTATCAGCCATTCTTTTGCCTCGAGGAGCTGGTGGAGGCTAGCCTTCTTGCCGCCCCTCAGCCTCTGGCCTGCCGAGTCCGTTCCTGTCATCTCATGGGTCAGGACGACCTGCCCGCTGACGATTGTGTAGTGTGTGTCCACTTCATGGGCATGACAAGCAGTCAGGGCGTCTTCCATAATGGCGAAGTAGGAGCCCTCTTTCTTCATCCTCAGGCTCAATATCTCTTCCTCGCTTGCGTTATTCAGGCCCTTCTGTTCTTCTCTTATTCCGCTTACCATAGTGGAGACGGTGGTCGCTATGAGAGTCTCGTCTTCTGCCTGGTCGCGCCTGCCTGAGCGCCTCAATTGCTCCTTCAGTCTCAGTTCGAATTCATTCCTACGGCCTTCCGGCGCCAGGACATCCGCCATGGCATCCAGCACGTCTTCCCTCTTATCGGTATCTACGCGCCCCTGTCTCCAGGTTGTATCTATTACGCCTACGGTATTGTCATCCTGTTTGTTGGTCTGGCCTTCATCGATCTCACCCTCTACCTTTTCACGGTAAGACCCTCTCATGCCCCTTGTCTCTGCCGCCATGGCCGCGGCGATGATCTTCGCGGTATCTTCAAGCCCCAGGGTATCGCTGCCGTCAACGGTAATAAATGACGTCAGGGCCTGGTCTATCAATACGCTGTCGAGCTCATCGACTATCACTGAGAACTTTTTCAGATCCTTCCTGTCCGTTCTTATGAGCCTTCTGCTCGCCTCTACCTCTGTGACATCGAGGTCATGGTTCGTATCGAAGGCGAGGGTGTCTACCGCAAGGCATATGATGTCGTTCTGCCTGTAGGCCTTCTGCTTCGTCTCGTTGTCCATGCGCTGTGTAACGTGGCCTATGGATATGCCGTATGGCTCCAGGACCCTCTTGGCGCCTGCAAAGGTCTTGTCAGAGAGTACGCTGCCTGTATCTACATAGAATACGCCTTCTCCCGAGAGCGAGTCTACGTAAGAGGCCATGTATCCGACGGTCGTCTTACCTTCGCCGGTGAGCAGCTCTATGACATTGCGCACTTTACTGCCGTCTTCGTTTCTTTCGGTCAGCGCGTCTGCCGCGGCTACCTGGACTTCACGGACGACCTTATTGTCTCTTCTAAGCAGTATAAGCGCTGCGACTGCCATCTTCCTCGCCTTATTGTTTGCGCCATCCTGGTCTGCTCTGCGGAGGGCGTCTCTCCACATATCTATCTGCCCCTGGAGCTTTCTCCTCCTGTGGCCTTCGCGCGCCCCTTCGAGCTGGGCTTCCAGGTGCGTAATCTTGCCGGCGATCTTATCGCGCTCTGTCAGGAGCCTGGTATGCTCATTTGCGACGTTATCTATTATTTCCTGGCCGGACTCTGTCGCTTCTATGTCCCATATGGATAAGAGTATCGCTCCATCCGGGGCCTCTATCTCATCCCCCCACTCATCCTTTCGCCATTCATCTCTCATACTCGTCATCACTATATCTACATCATCGCCCTCTGCCATCCTCAGGTTAGTCTCAAGTTGCGCCCTTTCGGATATCTCTTTCTCCAGTTTGCCGAGCTCGCCTGTCAGGTCTACGAGTAAGCCGCCGAGGTCCTCTCTATTGCCGCTTTCGAGCATATCTCCTATATCTTCCGTCATCCTGCCGGTACTCTCCGCAAGGGTTACAAGTATTAATCCGGGGCCGTTACTTATGACTGAGAGCATCCCGCCGTAATTACTCCTTAAGAATGTCGCTGCCCTCTCTTTCTCTTCCTGCGTCAGGCCGGATCGTTCGATCAGGGCTATCGCGCCGAATTCCCCGACAAGCTCGTTATCAAGATTCATCATGTTATTAAGTATCTTTCTATAGAGGGTGCTGTCAGCGGAGATGATGCGCCTGAACTCAATATGCATCTCCTGTTCTCTCGTCTCTATGAGGCTGTTGACCGCGCTCCGGTTTATGGCCTCGAAGGCCCCTTCAAGCTCCGCAAGCGTAATCTCTCCCGTAGCTATGCGGACGACAAAGCGCCTCAGCGCCCACTGGTCGCCTTCTCTTATGGCATTAAGCTCGTCTACTGAGACGGTATCGAGATGCCTCTCTATAATCCCGCACCATCCCGGGTGCTCGGAGAGTCCGTCCCTCAGCGACTCGGCAGCGCTCCACATCGCCTCTGTCCGCTTCGTGCTTCTCGTTCCTGTCGCTATTATGAGGACTGCGAAATTGACAGCGCCTCTTATGTCACCGTCCAGCGCAGCGATACGGTCGATAACAGCGCCTACGTTTCTTCTTGTTATCCTGCCGCCGCCGGTGATATCTCTTATGGCCTCCCTGAGCGCCATGCCCTCCTCACCGAATACCTCGTCAACCCTCTCGATCGCATCATTCAGCTGGTCAGCGACTTCATCACGGAAGCTTTCATCTGTCCTCAGCCTCTCCTGCAGCTCACCGAGCTCGCCTTCCGCCAGGAGCGTATCGAATCCTTCACAGAAATCAGCGCTTACGGTACTCTCCGGGTCGTTCCTCCTCAGGATCTCGTTTTTCAGCTCGGTTATCCTGTTTCTCATATCTGCCATGAGCCCGTTAATCGCATCTCTTAATTCGTTCTCAAGGGCTTCGAGCTCATTAATGAAATCAAGCATCTCTCTTCTTGCCGGGGTTGTCAGTTCGGTCATTGCCCACTCAGTCTCCAGATCTTTCAGCGCATCTATTTTCTCTGTCTCGGTCATATCTTCGCTGGAGATTATAGAAGCCGCCTTGCTGAACACCGGATCACTGCTATCTGTCATGGCCAATATTTCAGCCTCTTTGTCAAATACATTATCCAGTATTCTGAGCGGCTCGCGCACGAGTTCTGCAGATTGCGTGCCTGAGAGCCTTTCGCCAATCTCCCGCATAGCCTCAAAATCTTCTCTTCCACAGGCTTCGCGGAACGCCGCGAGGTCGTTCATCTCGGAGACCATGTCTCTCTCTTTCTCACCGAAGAACTCAGCGCCTTTCTCGAGTTTGCCTTCTGCCGCAAGCTCGGGGATTTTCTTTCCTTCGTGCCTCTCTATAAGGACCTTGGCCTTCGACTTATTGATAACGCCCCTCTCCGCTCCTCTTTCGAGCATCTGTATTATGCTGCCGTCTGTCCCCTTGAGGAGCTCTGAGAACATTTCGCCCTGGGAGAGGCTGCCGACAAACGGCATCCAGCATAAGCTCCTGGTTACGCCTGTTGCGTGTTCCTGCTTGATCCTGCGCGTGCCGCCGCCGAACCTGGAGACGGTATCGACATATCGCCTCTCCGCGGCAAAGTCTACAAGGAGAGCCATGTTCTCGTTTATAAGCTCCGCATCCCTTTCGCTGGCGTTACCGCTCTCAAGGAATGCCTGCTGGACAGGCAGGGTCTGGCGGAGTATCGCTATCTGTTTATTGCGGGCATCCGTAACAGCCCTCTGGTCTTCTTCGCTTACCGTGAGGGCGTCTCTCAGTGTACCGCCGCCTATAGTCGGTAAGGCCTCGAGCGCTGCCTCGACAGCTGGCAATCTGTCTGCGCCGAAGGTGTCCCTGTTGGAGAGGACTGCGGTTAATCTCTGGGCAACGGTCTCGGTGTTTTGGGCATCTTCGAACCAGTCGCGCGCAGCCTGCGGGGAGTCGAACCTCACATTATCCGCCGCGATCTCAGGCCCGCTCAGCCTCGAGACAAACTCCGGAGTAAAGCCCATGTTCAGCCTTCCTGCATTGGCCTGGAGCTCAGCGTGGTCCGCGGCTAAGCCGGAAGCGGCCATTACCGGGCTGCATGCAAGGCTCGCGAGTATTATCTGCACGCCCCTGTCGCCGGCAACGCTCTGCGCGTAATCCAGGATCTCAGCCGTTCGGGTCTCACCTATGCCCATCCCGTGGAGATCTATAATAATGCCTGAGGCGCTTACGAAATCACCTATGGCTATATGGTCCATCGCCATCCTAGTCAGTTCGCCGCCCAGCCGCAACAATACTCTATTTGCATTCTGTGGCGCGCCTGTTAAGAGATGTCCTCTTAGGCTCTCTGCTGTATCGGCATTCAGGACTGTGAGCGTCTCATTAACGGCTATCATAGCCGTTGCCCTGCTATCTCTGTCGAGGCTCTTGAATGACATACCCTCTGTGAATGTTATGAATAGCTCGTTGGCCAATACTGCAAGCCCTGGACCTTCAAAGTTCATGCTCAATCCGGGTGAAAATGCTGCCTGCCCGTTTGCCCTCTGTAGCACGTGGCAAACAGTCCTGCCGAGATTCACCTGCGCTGCTGAGACATCTACGCCTATCGTCCCGGCAATATCGCTTAATGACTCCTGCGCCGAGGATACGGCGCCCAAAATTTCCACGAGTTGGCTTGTGGCATTACCGTCTGTAATATCGATTTCATTAATCGCGTCGAGATTATGCGTCAGGAACTCTTCGGATGCGGTGATCTCTGCTACGCTGGCGGCAAGCCCGGCGGCAGCGTCTCTATCGGCAAGCCTTCCGAACCTGGCAACGGTGTTCATATTAATCATGAATACAAATACGTTCGATACTTCATTAAGGGAGGGCATATCTTCACAGACGCTGCGGGCTTCGCCAACCAGCATATCAAGTGCGTCCATTATATGGCCGACACCGCCGGTAGTCCCTTCCAGCGCCACCTGGAGGACATTGACGGTCTCTACGAGTATATCGGTGCTGTTCGCCCTGTCCGCCGCCGGCATCTCACTAAAAACATCGACAGCCTTCGATACGGCAGCGGGTATACCGGCTGTTGCCTGCTTTATTGCATTACCCAGGCCTTCATTTAAATTTCTGCTAGAGAGGTTAATGCAGAGGATTAAATTTTCCGCCATATCTGTGAGGGTGTCAATCGCGGCAAGGTCGGTTACAAAGAGTTCGTTCGCTACTCTATTAATTATCGTGCCGCTGCTATTGGCCAGTGTTGTACCCAGGGTGATGACTGTGCTATTCTCGGCCCCGTATACGGTCTCGAGTAATTGCAGAGAAGCCGACTGCATCCCTGTGATATGGATCAGGCGATCCATTTCCGCGCCTTCGGTATGGACGAGATTTAAGATGCCGTTTTCTGTGATACTGGCAGCTATGCTTGAGAGCCCCTCTACAGAGAGCCCCTCTGCAACTATGTCGCTCATGATCTGCGCGCATCTCAAGGCGACCGCGTTAACTCCGGCCTCTACTGCTGTGAGATCATCCATCCTATTGGCGACATTGTCAGAATGCCTATCTACGATCTCCACTATCTCCCGGACAATTGTATCGCGCTCTGCTTCGTTATTCGTCCTTACGGCAGCTATGAGTCTCGTGCTGAGTGCGCCGAGGGTCTTTATATCATCTACGGCATCCTGGTTGAATGTATCCGTGCGGTTAAGCAATGTCGTTATATCGCTTTCTGTGACGGTACTCCCGGTCAAAGGCGAAGCCATATTGAGCGCCACTAAGAGCTGGTTTAATATATCTTCATTGATCCTCGTCGTATCGATGGTACTGACGGCATCCCTTACTGTGGCTACTGTCGGTGTCGTAACGAGGCCGAAGAACCTCATAGTCGCCATGCCCCAGTCTGTGCTTGTTGAGAGGATCTCCCGGGCCCTCTCTGAGAGCGGTGTTTCGCCTGCCTGGAGTGCTTCGGTATTCGTTACGTCGCACCCCTGCGCTATAGCTGTGATCAGATCCAGGAACCTGGTATTGCTTATGGGGCCGAACAGGACGCCTGCAAACCTGGCGGACCGCGTAAAGAGCCTCTCGAAGCGCTCATTGCTTCCGTCATTATTGCAGAGAGCGGTCACGGCATCGACGAATGTATTGCCTGCCCTCCTGTTTTCACCCACGAGGGCTGTAGCAAGCTCTCTCCCGAGATCCACTCTCTCTGTCCGCGCCACCTGCGGTGATGCCAGGTTTACGATAGCCGCCTTTACGATATTCTGGGCGGTATCGGCGCTCCTCCCCTGGTTTACGCCCATCATAAAGACTTCATGCGAGACTTCTCTTGCAAAATCTGCATCGGCCTCGATCGTATCCGCTAACCGGCTGAGCCCGGTGAGATCGCACCTGTGGGTGGAAAGGACCTCTGCGAACTCGCGGACCGACTGCGCTCTTACAATAGCGCTGCCGGTTAAGGCAGGCAGGACATCCCAGATAGCCTCCATGTTAAAGCTGCCGGCATGGTCAACAATGACATCCGCCATACCTCTTATGACCGTGGCGTTCAAGCCCTCCAGCGCCTGGCCAAGCGCACGCGCCTGATAAGAAGGTATGCCGAGCTCCACGGCAACCCCCGCTATTTCATCTATATTATCTGGTGTAGATTCCATCTGGGCGGCGAGCGCGAAGAATCTCATATCATTATGGGCCACATCTATGCTGTTACAATGGTTCAGGACCATGGCCGCGAAGTCTCCCCGGGCTTCATCATCGAGCGGCGTAAGCGCCCTGAAGAAGATATCGTATATTCCCAAATCCTCAAGGAAGTTCTGTGAGGCGCTGTCGGTATTTTGAGCGAATAGCGCGCCTGCTACCGCCTGTATCACATTGACATCCAGGACAATATCGCCTGAAGGAGTCTCCTGGAAGAGATCGCCTGCTGAGGCAAGGAGGTAGGGAATCACATCACATACAGGGACACCCTCAGAGGCGGCATCCGTCAGTGTGTCAGCAAGGTCTTGCCCGGCAACCTGGGTATCCCAGCTATGCTCTCTCAATAGCTCTACTGCCCCTTCAGTCCCTTCAGTTAAGTCCATGCCGGCCGCAACTTCAAGGGCCGCCAGGCTCAGCAGCTGTCCGCGCTCGAATGAGACATACGGCATGGCTAATAGTAAACCTTCAGCCGCCTGGAGAACCTCAACATCGCATCCTTCATAATTGGCCTCGCGCACCTCTTCGCTTCTCTGAGCCTGCGAAAGAAGCTCCAGCTCCTCTGACGAATGCCTGCCCATGGCAAGCAGCCTATTTACCCCTGCCATGTCAGCGTCAGCAAATACGCCTGCGTCCTGCAATGTCTTTATCGCGCCTGTAAGGCCGGCCTGGAAATTCATGAAATTGCTATCCGCCTGTGCAGGCTGAAGTTGAGCAAGCGCCTGGTCAATAGCCTCAACCTGGTCCAGATCCCTTTGCATTTCGTGCACATCGAAGAGATCGATTCCATCCATCAGCTGCTGCCGCAACTGTCTCACTTCCGCAACGGCGGTATTGGTTTCGGTCCTCGTCTCCTGCTGGCTCACATTATAAGTGCCTGAGAAGTGCACACCGTTGGCGTCGAGGGCCTCTACCGCTATCTCCTGGATATTCTCATCCGGTATCCAACTGAGGAAGACGTTGGCGTAAATAGGCTCTCTAAGACCCTCTTCTGTGAACGCCCTAACAGCCTCTTTTGAAGGCCCTGAGCGCCTGTATGCCTTTGTTGCTGAGCGGAAGGCATTGCTTATTCCTCTGCCCAATCCGGATATGCCTCTCCAGCAAAAATCACCCAGCTTAGCCATCATGATTACAATCGGAATGTGTCCGCTGCCAGTCATGCCGGCTATACTGCCCATAGAACCCAGGGCGCCGCCGATACTGGTTCCTGTGCGCTGTACAGTAAACGAAGCGCGCGTGAGCGCGCCGGAAACACCATAGCCTATCACCTGGCCTGTGAACATCGGCACGACCTTGAAGTAATTGAATATGAATACGAAAGATAATGACATGGTAGCGCTCTCAGCAGAGCTGAACATATGGGCAATTTGTCCTATGCCGCTACCACTATCGGCCATGCTATTCAGCATCAATGCTATTCCCCTACCCATCCCGCTCAACGTGAACCACCCACCGTCCTCAGATAGGAGCGTATCTTCCATATCGCCCATGCCGGCCCAGCTGAGAGCTCCTCTCAAAGGTACAGAGACGGCATGGAGCATGATAGGCAGCGTAATATTCAATCTTATAAATTCACCTGCAAGATGCGCCGGGTGTAAGCCACTCCATGCTGCTGCGCCCCATGCCTCTGCTCCTGTTAAGAATTTTAGGACTGCCTTTCCGGCATCATCAATCTCGGTCACAAAATACCTCAACTCAAAATTCCTTATCTTGGTGGCAATGCCGCGTCCTATGCGCCCCATGCCACTGCCGACAGCCCCCAATAAGCGTAACGGCGCTCCTAAGACAGGCCTTGCTGCAGCCCTTGTAAGCATAGAAGCTGTTCCTGAGCTGATCATAAACCACTGGGTGCTTAATCTTGTAGTAACCGGAGCGGCTATTCTGCCTATAAATCCTCCTACAGCGGACCGGGCCGTGGCAACTACGCCCCTGAAAGCATGAATTCCTCCTACGGCAGCGGAGCGGACACCTATATTTATAAGGAACCCGCTCGCAGCCCATGTGCCTGCGATAAACGGCAGGTCATAAGCGATGCTCATAATGCCATGCCAGACTTTGTGGTCTTCAAAGTAGGATTCTATATTCTCTATAGTTACTGCGCCAAACTCCGCCTTTACATCTGAGGCGGTCCATAACGCGCCTCCATAGAAGGCCGCCGCTGTGGTAGCGGTCCAAAATGCCGACTTCAGCACTGCGGAAGAGACCACTACTTTACCGGCAAGCGGTACACTTATAGTGGTCGTAGCTGCCCCGCCTACAAGAGACCCTCCACCTGCAAGAAGAGACCCGCCGCTCGCTATTATTACAAATGCATATAAGACGCCTTCGCCTATAACGGCTGCCGTCTTCAAACCGCCGGCATCCAACCAGCTCGACAACTGTTTTATCTTCTCTTCTATTACACCAATCGACATAGCGGCATGAAGCGCATGCTCAGAATCCATCATGGTAACACCTGTATCCACATCAAAATGCCACTGCTCGGATACGCTGGATGAGGACCCTATCCATGAATACGGATTATAGAAATGTGAGTCTTGGTAATCGCCTGTGAAAGCCACTACATTATCTTTTGTAATTCTAGGGCCCTGCCCCTTATATGTGAATGCAGCCAGGACACCGGTGTCTTCATCCCGGACCGCTTTGATGAATGCGATATTGCCGTCTATCTCCCTGGATACCTGCAGGAGGTTGCCGCCCATATCGTATTTGGCCGTCATATCCGCCTTCTGGGGGTTATTATCCCAGATACCGAAAACATCCCAGCCCCACAGGTTCAGCATGCCGGTTTCGTCCCTTGTGGAGATGTAGGCAAATCTCTCACCACCCGCGCCCATGATAGGCAAGGTTGCATTCATGCTGTCTTCATTATTCCCGGTTACAGTGTAAAGCGTCAGGTTGACAAGGGTGTCGTTTGTTACGATATAATTTTCGTTGCTGCCTACTGTCCCCTCGTTTTTAAGCATGGCTATGCACTTTTTAACTGCGTAATTAAACTGCTTCCTTTGCGTATTGCCGTTTGCTACGGCCTCTGCCATTATCCCATCTATCACATCACTGCTGCATCCTGTAACACGCTGGAGCATAACCGGCAGTTCCTTCGCCATGAAATCTTCATCGGCCCGCTGGGCCGCCTCTGTGCGGAATACACCGAAGTCTCCCTGGGTAAGATCGTAATATTTCTCCTCCCATAACTGCTCCAGGGCCCCTATCTCCCCGCGCCTTACATCCGTTTCCAGGAATGCCCGCTGTTGGTCCTTTGTAAGATCGCCGAATCTTACAGAACCGTCCACATTAAAGGAGGCGACCATGGCCTTCTTTCCTGCTTCACCCGAGCCTGCGCCCGCCAGGTCAGCGCTTATCGTGAAACCCTCAAAAGCGCTGAGTTCCTTATCGATCTTGCCGTCGAGCTGGTCTGCGGTACAATTCAACACTTTTGTGCCGAACATGCGCGCAAGCTGCTGTACCACCATGCCGTCTTCGTCCATGCCCGTAGCCGGCACATCAATAAGAACGCTACCCGTGAAAGCGGCGCCTTTATCATCAGTCGGACTGAGAGATACTATTGCAGTTACTGGGTCTTCGCTTTCAGCCATAGTTAAAAATTTCTTTAAAATAGAACTTGCCGTCTGGCCCACCATATAGTCATAAGTTGGCGTGTCATCGGCCCAATAGGCAAAAGAAGCATTCCCCAGGCCCGCAAATTCACGTGCCTTTTTATCTTTTTCTGTATATCCGGATTTCCCGGCCCAATTTCTTATAACATCCGAATATATGCCAGAATTGCCGCTTACACCTGTGGGATCAAGTCCGAATACGCCTATTCCTACATCTCTGAAGAACTTTTTCAGCACGGGCGAGCTGGCACTCTTTTTATGCAACCTTTCAACAGCCGCGAAAAATTGATCCGGGTCAGCAAGATCCGCGTCTTCGTTCCCTTCGCATGTTTTTAACTCATTCAAAAGCCCAGGGTTCTTCAGGGCCAATACAAGATACGGCATGATCTTAAAGCCAAAGCTGGCAACATAGCCTTTCTTGCTAGGAGAATATTTCAAGACGAGTTCCTTGTCCGCGCCGGCATATTCCGCTAACACGCCTATATCTACTTCGGTCGTAAGCGCGTCCTTGCCTTTTTCTGCCTCAAGCTCAACAGTGATCTTGCCCGCTTTAATAGTGCCGAGTTTGGTAACCGCTTCAAATCTTCCGTCCGCGCCCAGGCGCAGGAATGTCTCTTCAGGGTTTAGCTTAAATCCGGAATTGCTATCCGCAGTGAAGCCGGAGGCGATATCCCTGCCTGTAACCTCCTTCAGCTCTGCAATGCTCATTTCGCCGTCCGAGTTCGGTATAAATCCGGTCCTCTCGCCTTTGCGGGCCCACTCGAAATACTTTTTGCCGCACTTGGCGAAATACGTTCCGTCCTCTGAGAGGATGATATACGCCTCTTCTTTACCGTCAACAAAACCTATCAGACAGCGGGCCGTTGGATCATTTGAGGCCGGACCGAGGCGAGCGCGATATGCAACGCCGCCTATCTCCACGTATGTCCCAGGCGTTTCTCCTTTATTTGCCAGGGCTATCGCCGCGACCGCCCTATCAAACCGCGAAACCTTTCTATTTTCGCCATTCTCAAATACCATATTCTTCTCGAATACCCGTTCTATGTCCCCCTTGGCGCTTGTCCTGAATTCGGCTCTCTCCAGGGCCTTTGACATCTCATCGCCTTTACCGTCTTCGCCCTGCCCCTCAAACTGCCATCTGTTATTTACAGAGACGTTCATCTCCTCAAGAGTGACGCCTGTGAAGTGGAGTTTTCCATCGGCATCCGGGAGAGCCATCTCTATCTTATATTTGGCGTCACCCTTTCTATCCCGGACAAGTGTGACACTCGTCACTTCTCCTTTGGCATTGCGGCCGAGCATCGCGAGTCCGCGCCTGCCTACTACATCGCCTTTACTGTCCAATGCCTCGAAATATACCTGGCCGTCGAGCGCGACACCCATGCGCGCGAGTATCGATTTTATCCCGGTGGCTTCATCTTTAGTGAGGTCTTTCTCATTGCGCAAGCTCTTCGCGCCCAGGAATCTTATACCCAACTCTCTGCTATTGGCATCGGTTACCTTCTTATCGCTGGAACCTGCCGGGGGAGGTGGCGTCCCCTGCAAGAGGCCAAGGTAAGGGTCCCGTCCAGAACCTGCCGAAGGACGTGGCGTCCCATCCAAGATGTGCGAGAGGCCAGCGGAAGACTTCCGTTCACCATCAAAGGCAGCGCTGACTGCGATCAGCAATCCCTCATCCTGCTCCGTGTAAACATACACAGTCTCACCATGGGGCCTGCGGATAAATACCAGGCCGTTGTCATCCACAAAGAGCGCGAATTTGGGATTGTTCTTCGCATCGAAAAATTCGTCTGAGGCAGCAATAACAAAGAGCGCCTGCATGGGCGTTATATCTCTTCCTTCTTTTTCCGCGAGGGTCAGTATCGCGAGGATGGTATCCTCGGGGACATTACCCAGGCGCTGCCTCTGGTTGCTATTCATTCCGGCGATACCGAGAATGAATATAAGATCATTGAAGCCTACGTCTTCTTCTGCTACGCCGGCCTTTTTGGCCATAATGGAAATGAGCGCTGACCTGGCCTGGCTCAAATCCAGAGTGCCGTTCGAAATCTCCTCAGAAGTCTCTGCCATGCCGGCTAAGATAGCCTTTACATCTTCAGCTTCGTATTTACCGGTCCTGTTTGCGCCCACTGTTATCATCATAACCGCCTGCTTGCTGCTTGTCGGGCCATCTAGTCCTAAATACTTGCCTGCGGCAGCGGCAAAATTATCTACCTGGATCCCTGTAGCCTGTATGCTCGAATGACCTTCTGCAGTTACCAGATATAATGCAGGGCTTTCACCGACACCCAATGCATAGATATTCTCTCCTGCATTAAACACCGTAAAGAGGATGGAACCGTCATCTCCCCGTATGACGCCGTCTATGCCAAGGTCCAGGTCGCCTATGTTCCAGGAGATAACATCTGACACCTTGCGACCGACAAGGTCGCCCTGTGTAATATTGATGTCGGCCATCATTACCCCGAGGACAAGCTGCCCCTGCACGTACTTAACCGCGTCTACCCGCCTGCCTGTCTTGGGGTGCTTCATGTCGCCTGTGATCATAAGGTCATTGCCTATTTTGAAGACCGCTTCCGCCCCAGCCGTCTTGAATGAATCGCCGAGTATAAATACCATCCCTTCCGTTACGGCAAATTCAACTTTGCCCTCCTGTGTCGGCGCAAGTATGCAGAGTGATTTGGAGATAAATACGCCTCGCTCGTCATGTTCCAGGGTAACTACCGTGGCATCCCCGGCCGCGCCTTTTGCTTCGCCGCCCTGCGGGACCACCGCGCGGTTGGCGTAGACCTTATGCACCTGGACCTTTCCTACGGCTATCAGGGTGTTATCCTGGCCGAGGTTTATATTGGTCTCGCCCTTAAGGAGGGTCATCTTCTGGTTGTAGGCGCCGAGCATGTCGGCGTTGGTGGCGAGTATCTTGGCTCCGTCTGAGTTTATCATTACGTCGAGCTCGCCGTAGAATATGAGGCTTGAGTTGCCTACCGTGAAGCTGAGCTGGCTTCCGCCTTCGTCTCTGGAGCCCTTCCTGAAGAAGGCGCGCACTCTCGCCACGGTCTCGCCGTTGTGTGTTTCCATCGTGACCGTTACGTTCTCCCCGCCGTTCAGTTTAGCGAGGGCGGTGTATACGAGGACATGCCTCTCGAGAGCCGCCCTGCCGCCTGTTAAGGACGTCAGGCCTTTTGAGTCGAACGCCTCCTTATTCTCCAGGGATATGGCCAGGCCTCCGACATTGATGCTCACGCTCTTGAGGTTCGGTATGAAACGGTCCACGGGGTCATTCGATATCTCATCCAGCTTCGCGGTCATGCCTTTGATGAGCGTCCCCACTTCGAGCGCCAGCGCGTCGGCGAGCTTTACATCGCCGTTTTTCAGCGCGGTTATCATCTGGTCGAGTTTGGAATCGGCGTAAGGCAGTGTCTCCGCAGCCATCACCTCCACCGCCATTACGGCGTTGCCCGAGAATCCCTGTATCGTGAGGTCGCCGCCTTTCCAGACGCCGTTATTGTCCCACATATCAGCCATGCCCAGCGTCTCGAGGCTCGCGCCTTCGTCGCCGAACGCGACGACCTGCACCGTTACGTCATTTATGCTCTTTGAGTCCGCTCCGAGGGCGCCTTCGTATCTTGTAAATAGATCGTCCATCACGTTACCATTCTCATCCACCCTGCCCCTCACGAAGTCCAGAAACGCCTTTGTGTCCCTTTCCACTATAGCGACGTGGCCGGTCTGCAGGCCGTTCACGTAAGCTATGTCCCAGTTTACGCCGAAATACGCCGCTGTGTTGGAGGCAAGGACGTGCAGGCCTACGCAGTTCAGTCCCTCTTCCTGCAGGGTGATGTCCCTCGCTCCTGATTTGAGCGGGAGCTGCATCATATGGGATATCAGGAACTCTCTTACGTCTTTCGAACCGTATAACTCATTTCCCTCCAGGCTCTCGCCCAATGCCTGCCACGGATTGTCTTTCGACATTATCGCGTCCACCGTCTCATAAAGCCCGGTGCCGAGGCCGGTAAGCATAAATTCCTCTATCTTATTCTGCGGTTCCATCTCGCCGCTTGCCAGGAGGTTCCAGTGATCTCTGAGGTTTTTGTTCAAGCTGTTTCCGAATTGACGGGTGGCGCCCTCTAAAAGCCTCTGTCCTGCGTCAGAACCGGCGCCGAGCGATAATTCCCTCATATCCTCTGCCGTGATATCGCCGCCCTGCGAGTATATGGTGTAGGCGATAAGGAAGAATCCGCCGTCAGTATCCATCACGGACGCGCCGCCCATAGCTCCTCTGATGGAATTATTTACAAGGGTATTAAGAGTCTCGTGTTTCGCGGCCGTATCCATGCCGGCTACCGCTTCAGGATTGATCTGCAGCAACCTCGCATAAGAGGGCTTCAGGGCGAGTATTACCGTGGCGGTCGCGCCGAATTCCGCCAAATCCATGGCGCCGGTATCGAGCTGGTATACTACATTCGCAACCTCTTCAAGCGATATGCCGCCCTGCTGGACAGCGGCGTTGAGCATAACGCAGCCGGAGTATCTGGTGAATATTCCCACGCTCACTCTCTCAAGGCTCTCCAGGTCGCCAGCGGCTATGGCGGTTGAAAGTTCTGCCATAGCGCCGCCCGTTATCATGGGAACGTTCTCAAGGAAACCAGCAGCTGAAACTTCGCCCCTCTGCATCTCCAAGCTTAAGAGGATAGCCCTTATGCTGCCGGGGTTATCGAGCTTTCTGGTGTTGCCGTCTAAATTGATGCTGAGTTTCGCTCCGGGGGCATCATACAGGTATGTGAATCCGGCGGTGTTATTCCTTACATCTTCAACATATACACTTTCGATAGTGCCCTGGAAGAGCATAATTTCCGATGTGCTCTCGCTCAGGAAGACCGTGCCTTCAGTTCTGTCTGTCTTCATCGGACTGGCCTGGCCGCCTGCCGCTACGGGGATGGCTATCTCGCCTGTAAGCGTCAGCCTGAGCTGTCCGCTGACTATACGTATCTCTCTTATACCGCTCGTTCTTGTGCCGCCGGCGGCATCCTGTGTCAAGAACTGTCCCAGCGGTATAAATCCATCCATATCACTTGACGCTCTTATTGTAAGTATACCTTTATTGTCCGGCACGAATACGAGCATCCCCTGGTCATTCTGCACGTGGTTGTAGGTTATGGAGCCGTCCGGGTTCACTGTGGAATCGACCATGAGCGGCGAGCCGTTCCTCTGTGAATTGCCGAGAGGCATAAGGGCGTGTATGCCGCCGTCCTCGAGCCTCTCGAGCCTGATACGGCTTGAGAGGTCATTGAGCTTATTTACATCTAATTTGCCGTCCTTCATTATATTGACAGGCGCGCACCCGCGCTCTGCGCCGTCTTCGTTCCTGCGGCTTATGAGATTGCTGCTCAACATCGCGCCGGCCCGGGCTTGCGTCACTACTATATCGCCCGCCGAGGTTACGCCGGCTATCTGCATCGATATGTCTGTGCCGGCGGTCTCCGCGATAAAGGCTGTTATGGCGGCGTTCAGATCGGCGACGCTTAATCTCTTCGCCAGGTTCACCCCTATGACATTGCGGCCGACCGTAAATGTGTCACCGTTACTTGCCCTCAGGGTGATCTGCTCGCCGAGATTGAGTGACGTCGCGAAGAAGTTCCTTGCGGCGGCGGTGTCCGCGAGGCTGCCGAAGCTGGCTATGGCCTGCCCTGTCAGCGCCTCGAACCTCGCTTCGCGTTCGGATGAGTATACGAAATTGCCCCTTGCGTCCTGAACCATCATGTTGTCGCTTATCGCCATCGAGCCGTCAGACGCGTAGCTAAACCAGCGGGCGTCCACTATGTGCACCCTGCCGTTCGCGTCCGCCATCGAGACGCCCTGCATCAGCGCGAAGCCTTCCGGAGCGAATACCGTGAATTCCCTGCCCTTTGCCCTGATATCATTGCCGGCCACACCCGGTATCGCGCGGCCCACTGCCGCGTCTACATCTATAGACATAACTTCCGGGTCGCCTTCTTTATGTTTGTGCTGAACATCGGTGATCTCCTGGGACTGCCCTTCGCTCAGAATAGTGGGATCCGCGCCTATGCATATATCGATGCGCGCGTTATTGAGGATGGTGTTGAGCACCTTGTTATTAAACTCGAAATGCTCTGTGGCGTTGAATTTGAGGTCTTCGATGGTGCCAATGACCTGGCCGGTATTCCTGAGGATAACATCCGTGCCCTTGATATTTATATCCGCTGTGCCTGTAATGGTCACGCGCTGTTCTCCTTTGTTTTCAATAGTAAGCCTGCCGTTCTCGATCGTAATGTTTGCCTGGCCTTTCACGGGATCCACGCCTGTTATGCTGACTTGCGACCTGTCATCTACGGATATGGAAAGGCTGGCGTCTTCCGGCACCTCAAAAGTCATAGGCGTATCTGACTTCTGTTCGACTGTTTCAAGCCCCGCGCCCGGCTGAGTAACATCCAGGGATTTTAAGTGGCCTATGGTCTCTTCGTGGGTCATCGGAAGGGGCATGCCGATGAATTCGTAGAATTCCATAAGCTTCTGAATAGCTACCGGGCTCGTATCGGCAACTTCTGACAATAAAGCCCTGATTGTTGGCCTTAGCCCGGCCCTTGCCTCTTTATGTTTATCGCTTACATTGGCATCGAACGCGGCTATCTCTTCGGCTGTTGTGAGTTTGTTCATTCCCTCCATATTGGTCATAACAGGATAGCAGTAGGCAAAGAACTCTTCTGTTACACCGCCTTCACGGTACATGACAGAAATGCGTCTGATTGTTTTTTCTAACAATGTCTTTGCTTTGCCGCTGCCGGAATCCTCTAATGCTTTGAAAAATTCCTTTGCTTTCGGCTCAACTACATCATTTTCCTCTCTGCTGAAACAGTCAAACATGTAATTCGATACAAATCCAATTCGTCTCCTGTCGCTCCCAACAAGATCATACTGTAATTTTAAATCTTTGCCAATTTCCGATTCAATCTTATAACCCAATAATGCATGAAACGCCTCGTGCAATAAGATCTCGCCTCCTTCGAGCGGCTTGTATATAGCTATCCCGCCTCGAAGCAACGTTGTGAACCCTGCGTGAAGGTGGGAGCCCTGCTCACTAAATTCCATCCATTCAGCAAGGTTGTCTACGTAAGTAGCCTCTATGCCGGCCTCCTCCAGTTTCTCCTCTATCATCCTGATTGTGCGATCCCTGTGCAGATTTTCCCTTCCGGCAGCGGGTTTTCTTACCGCCGTATCTACTGTAGCCGCATCAACAGGCCTGGCCTCTTCTTCGGCCGTCTCTACTGTTGAGACAGCCGGGACCGGCGCGGCCATCTGAGCAATCCGCTCATCCGCGCCCGCCAACATGTCCGCATTCACCGCAGTGCTTCTGGTCGTGTCTTCCCCTGGGGCCAGCTCAATATCTGCATCGGCCGGTGCGGGAGGCGTGGACACTACAGGCACAATTCCCTCTGCGCCTTTCCTTTCGCCGGACAATAATCCACCTTCCGGGAGGCCCTGCGCCACCATATCCGCGGCCCTTCCCACTGTGTTGCGAAACACGGCGTCCGCGGTATTCATTAATAAGCCGGCCAGGGCCCTTCCGCCGTAATGCGCCGCTCCGCCGTAGGCTATGCTCGATAACATCTCCTGTGCTTCTATGGTAAGTGAATTCCCGTACGCCGCGTTCACGGCCGCCGCGGCGAGCCTGAATCTGAGGGCAAGGGCCTTGTTGTAGACGAGATTGCCGTCATCGTCCGCTGAAACGAGATTATCCGTAGGCCTGAAATTGCCGTCGTTGAAATAGAGGTAATGTATAAGTACAGGTACCGCAGTGCCGTCCTGCTTACGGACTGCGCCCGATTCAAAGAGCCTCTGGCCCGACTCGTCCGTGGCGAGCACGCCTGCGCTAAGGCCGGTCGTATCCGCAAGAGAAGTCCATAATCTGCTGGTCAGCCCAAATCCGAAGCCCCTCATTCCCGCCGCGTCCACGGACGCGAGGGTTTCGTCTGTTGCCGCCTGGAACTCGGCATCGGTGCCCTCGCCTGATATCGTAGCCCCGTATGTAACGCCGCCCCTCAGCGTAGTGACCTGTAAGGTCCTGGCGTCTGACCCTTCGGCGGAAGAGAACGCCGTGTAGGTGTCCTCCCCGAATGTCGCTGATACGGAAGCAAAATCGAGGGCGTCCGATATTCTGAAGAGTTCTTCGGCTATGTTCGCCTGCGTGACGATATAAGTGCCGAGGCCTGTGCCCCCGAGCATATTAGCCCTCAGGGTCGGCAGGTCCATCGTGTCGAATGCTACGCTTCCGTCTTCGGCCCTCGTAAAGGGCACGCTGGCGGTGACGCTGGCGCCGTTCGCCGTGACGCCCCTTGCGCTTACGCCGGCAAAGTCATAACCTGTCACCCTGTGCGTAACGACGGACGTGGATTCACGCACAGGCTGGCCGTGTGCCGTGAGCGTCAGGCCGTCTATAGTGACTGTGGCGGACGAGAAGCCTTTTGATATTATAAAGGCGAGGTTTTTGAAGGCGGTATCGCTCTTGAACTCGAGCTCCGATACAAGCTCTCTGAAGTTGGCCACGAGCTCGGAGCCGCGGACCGTCCTGGCGGCGTTAATATCGACCGACGCCGCTACCACGAACCTCGTCCTTTCGTCAAAATACGAAATCCCGATAGAACCGCTGTCCCTGCCCCTGGTATTCAAGGTTGACGTTACAGTAGCTCTCACTTCGCCCCCGCTGTCGTTAATATACGTTCCGCTGGTGACTATGTTGGCGGCCGGCGCCCTGTGTTCCGTGAAGCTCACGGTCGCTATGGTAGACGGGTCTCTCAGGCTGGATTCCAGGCCTTCGGCGACCAGGTTTGCGCTGTGCCTGGCGAGCGCTCCCTCAAGGAACCTGCCGGCGGGCGTAGAGGTATCGGTGAATTGCGCTGTGGAAGCGGGGTCGACTATGTGTACGTCTATCCTGAAGCCGCTCAGCGTGTAAGACACGCTGTAAGAGACTGCTGCGTAAGCGTCCGGGCTGTTCGCCATCGACTCGGCCATTTCCATAAGGCTGACAGCGAGATCTCCGTTTACGGCGAGGGGGGCTATAGCTTCAAGCTGGGCGCCGCTAATACCGGTCAATCCTAAAGAGATGGTGCCGTCCGGGGCCAACCCAATATCGACATGTATATCTTCCGGTATGCCTTCTGACACAGAAACGTTCTCAAAGGCCCTGTTAAGATCCAGCAGGGCTTCTTCGACCTCAAACATTGTGCCGCCTTCCATGTTGTCAAGAAGGGACCTTAACCGGGTGGAGAGGTTGGCGTTCAGCTTGCCGTCTTTAAATGTCCCCGCAAGCTGGTATTTCGACCCGCCCGATTCCAGCGTGTTCACAAGCCATTCCATGACCGCAGCGCCGAGCTTCGCATTTATGGCGCCTTTTTCGTCGGCGGCCTTGATATGATCCATCCACTGCTTCTTCGTCCGGTCGATCGGGGTAACGCTGTACGCTCCTTTGTCGTCCACGCCGAACGCCACGGGTATGGGGCTGCCCTGCTGGTTAGCGGCGTCTACAAGCGTCTGGAAGCTGTCCAGCTGCTGCAGGGCATTGCCTTTTATATCGGCCTGCCGCATAGCCTCGCTCAGCGCTTTCACGTCCGAGGTCGTCACGAAGACCTGGACCTCGCCGCTCTTACTGATATTTAAACCAAACCTTATATTGAGGTCGTTATCTTCGCCCGAGGCCGCCTTTATCCTCTCGAAAAACTCCATCTCCGGGCCCTGGTCTACGATCTCCGCGATAGCCAGGATCTGCCTCTGGCTCACTATCGGGTCCACCCTTACCTTGCCCTGCTCGTTGACATCTATGGAGACCATGGTGTCTTCAGGGTCCTCTAGATTAAGCCTCTCGTCGCGCAGGACTTTCAGAAGCCCCGTGGTCATTGTGCCTATGCCGTCCTCCTTATCCTTAGACCCGAAGCGCGCTGCCAGCAGTACATTCACCGCCACGCTCAATTTCAAAGCGCCGTCCTTTTCCACCGTCAGCGTAAAGTGGAACTTGCCTGTGGTCGATATGCCGGCGTTCTTTGCCCTGCCGGCGATGTCGAGCACCTTCTGGTAGTTGTCGACTGACCTGACGTTGATGTTGTTCTCCTCCATCTTCTGCGAGTCCATCATGGCCAAGGCCCGCGCTTCGGCGCTCGTCAGCTGCATGGACCCGGCCTCGAGCTCGTTATCAGAGTTGAGGGAGATCTGTATAGTTCTGTTCATAATAGCGCTGCCGTGCGTTCCCAGCGCCTGCAGGAAGGATATGCGCGAAATGAGATCTGATTTGAGCTTACTGTCAGCGCCAAGCTTCTGATGGAGGGATATGGGGATCGTCAGTTTGACTTCCGTGCCCTCAGCTGTTTCGGCAAAATGGAACGACGCGCTATCGAGGTTCTTTATACCGCCCGCGGCTTCTTTCAACTTGCCCAGGAGTTTTATATCGTCGTCACTAAGTATGCCGGCGAGGTCCCGGTTTTCGGCCGTTTCAAGCTTTTTACCTTCTCTCAGCGCCTCTCTTATCTCTTCGCGCGTCAGCCGCCGCCCCTCGAATGTGCGCTCGGTCACGGATAAGTTCCATTCCGCGCGCAGGGTGCCGGTGTTATCGGGGGAGAAGAGCATGGACGTATCGTCTGGCACATCAGCGTACCTGCCGTCATTGTCTATCAGATTGCTTATGTCGGTCCTGAAGCGGTACTTCTTTTCGCCGAGGGCGGTTATATCCAGAAGGAATGTGACCTTGTCTATATCCCTAACGCGCTTTTCCACCTCTTCTTCAAATTCCTTGGGTGCGTTCTTTATGATCCTGGTCGTGCTGCCGTCGCCGCCTATGGTAGGATGGTCCCCCGGGGCGAGGTCGTCATACTCATTGCCGACCATATTGATAGTCGCCGTCCAGAGCATGGTGGGGAGCGTCGCCAGGCTGTTCGTATGCAGGATATGGGCTATCCTCTTGACGAGCTCCTTTTTCTTTGCCCCGATGTCATCGAACTTCAGCGCGATGTCATCGCCGGTTATCGCCATGGCGCGCACCCAGCCGTCTTCAAGGGCGTCCATCTGATCATTCAGGAGATTTTTATTCTTTGCCCAGACCTGCGTGGCGAATGTCTCCATGATGTCATTGAAGAGATGGAAGACCGAGCTGTCGTTGCCTATAAGGATACCCAGAAGGAAATCGAGGGACGTATTTATCTTGTTTACAACGTCTATCAGCGTGGCCCCGCTTCCTGTAAGCATTTGTGTGCTGTCGCTCGCGCTCTCGCCGTCAGGCAGGTCCATTATGTCATCCCTGCCGATATTGGGGAGCTCCGCTTCCCAATCTTCTCTTGATATCTCGAAGGCGTTCGCGTACCACTGGAGCTCTCCGAGTATCTCCGAGTCATCCGTCATGGAGTTATCAAGAGCGGTCATATTGGCGGCCGTAAATGACAGTTTCTGGGGCGGCGGCGGAGGCTCCTCGCCTGTTTCAGGTTCGGCGTTCTTATAGCTAGAGTTCATTATAGGGCCGTTATAGTCGTTGCTGGTGCCAAGACCTGGCGGCTCCCACTGCCCCCACGGTTCAGGCACGTCCACGAAGAAGGTTACCACCGTTCCCGCGAAGCCCCCGAAGTTCCGGGGCACTGTTTGCGGCTGGGTATCCCTTTCGCTTGCGCGATCCACATCCCACTCCAGCTCTACCTTCACGGTCATATCGTTCTCCTGCGCGCCCAATATCTCCTCCTGCAGGAAGGTTACAAGATCCGTATATCCTTGTCCATCATTATAGTCGGATGAGGCGTAGTCGGGTGACTCGCCGTATACAAGTCTGCGGATCTCTATATACCCCTCGAGATACCTTACCGCTATGCCCATAGTGGTGCTGTTAAGGTTGGTCATCTGGCCCTGGAGCCACTCTCTGGCGTTCGCTATCCCGGCGTTATATCCCTTGATAGCATCGAGCTCCTGGTCTATTATGCCGGGCGTCTTAGCGCGCCATGTCTCATCGCTTCTCTGGCCTGCCTGCATCCTCTCTTCCAGGCTCCTGTAAGGTTCGCCGCCGCCTCTGCAGCCGTATATGGCGCCCCTCCAGGTCTCAAGGGCCTGGTTCAGTTTGGCGTAGTACCAGCAGAGCGCGTCGTACAGGTACTCAGGCAAGGCGTCATCCAGCATCCCGTTATTATCCACCGTCTGGCCGTCCGCGCCTATAGGCGTATCCGCGAGATCCCACTCTTCTACAATCTCCTGTATAGAGGTATATACACGGCCGGCGGAGTTTGTGCTGTTTATTATCTGGAGGAACTCATCGTTCGCCCTGTCTATGGAGCCTATGAGTATCCTGTAAATCTGCTTGCGGCTGCGCTGTATCCTGTTCCACACCCGCGTGAAATCTCCTACCATATTGTTGTATATCGTTTGCATCTCAGTGACAACAGTATCATAGGAGTCAAACAGGCTCGTTAAAGCGTTTTCCGCCGTGTCCCTGGCTATTCCCACCACATCTTCCATGAGTATCGGCGAGAGATACGGGGTGGCGATTATGCTGGCCGCGCGGTCGACTCTCGCGGTGCGCTCATCTATCATCTTTTGTTTTTTGGCAGTACCCAGAACGCCGGGGTCATACACCCCGTTTTTGAATACCCCGGGGGTACCGGCGCCTTCCACGCTGATCACAGGCGGCACATACGAAGTAACGCCTTCATCTGTGAACGCGTCAGGCCCGACAGCGTAAGGTTCATCATGGTTGCCCGGGTTGCGGAGGTTCTCTATAACAGTGTCCCCTTCGTAATCATGCGTTGATTTTGATATCGCAATATCCCTGAGGATCACGGCCCCCGGGCCGGGAGCGGTAGCTGTGCCGGGCGGATCGATCTCGCCGTTACCGTCGCCATCGCCGTAATAAACGAGCCCGCCTGTCGGGTCGTAGGCGTTAGGCGTATCTTCATTGTCCGTCTCCGGGTCTTTCCACTGGCCGCCCCTTACGGGGTTTACGGCGTCCCGGTACTTTTCAGTATAGATATCGCTTACATCGGTCCTGTACGCCGCTTCTGCGCTGCCTATGCCTTTATCTATAAGGCGGTTTCCGTCGTCAGGAGGGACAGGATCTTCTACGTCGGGTTCGGGTATGATCTCGTAAAAGCCGCTGGTTTCATTTTGACGGTCTATATATCTTCTGTAAGTCCCGCCCCTTACCCCTTTCCACGCATCCAGCTCGTTATTTATAGCCGTGTTTTTGGGTTTCCGCAGGTTATAGAGCTCGGCCTGGTTGTAACTGCTGATATCGTACGTATAATGAGCCTCAGAACTATCAGCCCAATCATTACCGTGTCCGGGACAATCATACATTCCCAGCTCGGTTTCGCAGTTTGGCGTTCTCTTGTTCTCATCGGTTGTGTCGGTCCGCCAGCCGTCATACTTCTCCCAGAAATCCGAAAACTTTTCGCCCAAAGAGTAATAGTCAAAATTGAATACGCACAGCAGATCTTCAAATGTTTGTTCCCACCCGGCCCCGCTCTCATATTCCGACTCGGTTATCGTAAGGTCGAAAGTAAAAACACCCCAGTTGGTCCTGTTGAAGTCATCGCCGGTCCTGCTCCTGATCTCCCAGTCGCCTTCATTGTGCGTACCGAGCAGGTCGCCTGCTTCATTGTAACAGTAAACTTCAACGCCTTCCCAGGTGTGGTTTTCCTCCGTTAACGCGCCCACTACGCTGCTATAAAGAGCTTCGTAGAAATCATCCGCCACGAAATCATACCATGTATTGTCCGCGTCGCGGATAGCCTTCATCTTCTTGGCGTAGGCGCCTTTTCTGGCGAGAGTCACGGCAGTGTCGAGATCGCCCGCTATGTCGCTGAATATGCTGTTTGAGGCGAGCTCCAGGATATCCCTCTCTATCCCCATGACATCATCCATGCTGCCCGTAGGGGCAAGCAGGCTGTGGCCCCAGGGCTCGGTGGAGCTTATCATATGCTCGCCCAGCATCTTGTCGCGCAGGGTCTTTGAGACGGTATCCGCGCCTGACCTGCAGGCTTCAGCCTCAGACCTGAATTCGGCAAGGCCTGAAGGAATAGGAGAGTTTATGTCGCTATCGTAATCGGCCGAACCCATTATCCTGTAGAACGCGTTCCTTGCCTTGGCCCACCTGCTCAGCTGGTCTATAGTGCCGTCATCGTTTGTGTCTACGCCCTCCTTGAGCTTCTCCTTTTCCGCATCAAAGACATCGCCTGGGGTCGCGTCCGGGTTGCCGTCGAGTATTTCCGCTATCGAGTGTGCGAGCTTCTGTTCCAGCAGTTCGAGCGCGTCTTCATACACGTGCTTTTCAAAATCATACCCTCTCTGCGCTATCTCCTTTATCATCGCTTCAAGTTCGTCCACGTGGTCGTCCAGTTTGTTCTTTATGATGTTCTGGGTGGCTACGAAGTCGTCCTCTACCATCTCCTGTGCCGTCTCGTAGCGCTCCCTTGCCGCCCTGTATTCAGCGTTAATGGCGGCCGCATCAGGCAGGATGTTGCCGGGAGTGTTCACTTCTGAATAGCCGCCGCTGAACGCGGTGACCAGGTCGCCAAACTCGGTCCATACCGTGCTTATCAGCGTCCTGAGCGCGGTCACAAAGGCCTCGAGTTCCGTTTCGGTTATCGGCGGTTCATCCGTGCCCATACCATAATCAGAGGGCCTGAATCCTTTCCGGAAGGCCTCCAGCTGTTTTTCATATATTAGGAGTTTACTCGCATCCGACTCCGCGTTAAGGTTCCACGCGAGTATCTCCTGCAGGGTAGACGTGCTTAACGGCCGGATATTATCTGTCCCGCGGAAGGTATCCAGCGCTGCCGCAACATCGGTCTCGAACGTCGAAAGGGCGTTCTGCATTGAGGTGCACACGCCGCCCGGGCCTATAAGGTTGTCCCTTATCCTCTCCACCTCGGTCTTGAGCTCGTCTGTCTCATCTATGAGTTTCTGCCAGGTCTCGGTTATCGCGGTCCTGTAATCTGCTTCCGTTCCCAGGAGGTCAGCGGTTATCTCGCCAAGGGTCGTATCTTTAAGGACGCCCAGGAGCGCTGTTAATTCCGCCTGCTGTGTAACATCTCCCAGATTTTCATATAATACATTGAGGTCGTCTATGATAGCCTGTATGCAGTCCTTAAGGTCCTGCACGTGTGTATCCCAGTCCACGCTTTCCAGCAGGCCGACTATGCCGTTATCAGCGGTGTCGTCCATCATTTCCTCAAACTCATCGAGCATCGCTTGTTTCTCGTCTCTGAACGACTGGAGCATAAGCGTCAGGTCGGTTGACGCGTTTCCTTCGCCGTCTACAAGCCCGTCCAGGTAGTTGCCGTAGGTCTCGAGCGACTGGAGCAGTGACTCGAAGATCTCATCATCCCAGCTCCAAGACCCGCTGCCGTAATTTTCGGATATTATCCACTCCATCATATGTTCCTGGTAGGTCTCGTTCCCGGCCCCGTCAGTGATAACGCCGTTTAAGTACTCTATGATCTGGCTGCTGTACGGGAGTATGGCGTCGCTGTAATACTGGACCCAAGCGTCGTCCACTTCATCCGTGTGCGCAAGGAGCCCTTCCAGTGTAGTCGAGTAGTGGTCAAGGAAGGCCTGGAGCATATCGTTGTTCAGCTGATCCCTGCTCTCCCAGAATGGAGTCTCGTCGTAACCCCTCAGCGTATCCGTAACAAGACTGCCGTAAAGCGTGCTTCTGTCATTGTACCAGTGATCCCACTCGGTGGTTGAGATGGTGTCGTACCTGGTAGCTATGGCCGGCGACCACGGTGAGCCCAGGACATCATCGTACGGACGGGTGACCTTCAGCTTATCCTCTGATGTGAAGCTTATGCCGTCCGCATCATGCGAAACCTTGATGACCCCGAACCCGTCGTCGATTATCTCATACAACACCCAGCCGCCCGACTCTTCGCCTTCGCCGTTGGGATAATCTTCATCCCATCTGTATTTCCAGGTCTGCTCCATGGACATTGCGATCTGGCCGCCGTCCCCGGAGCTTCCGCCGCTGTCATCCTTAGGCACTATATACCAGATCACCGTCCTCTTGTCGCCATCATCATTGACGCCGTTGCCGTTAACGTCGGTGATATTGACCGAGTGGACGTAATCGCTCCCCGGGACGGACGCGTGCTTCCTGGTATCTTCCAGCTTTATGAACTTCCCGTGCTTTGAGGTTATAACAAGCTCGCCTTCGATGCGGGCCTGCGTATTAGGCCTCAAATAGCGCGTGCGGATATAGCTGGGGGCCCATGCGGTGCCGAACTGGCCCTGCCATGCGGCGATGAGCTCCTGCCTGTCCGGGCTTGGCGGGAGGGAGCGGAGCGTGTTTGACCCGTCTTCGAAGCACGGGCCGTTCTCTCTCTTATTGACAAGCCACGGCCTGTAGGCGTATTCGATAGTGGTGCTCACCTGCTGGTCGCCGGTAACAACGGTTTCGGTCTTGTGCATGGAGACTTGCAGGGCTACAAGCTCCTGGATCTTGTAGCCCCATTCGTTGATCTGTTTGAGCCTGCCGTCACTGTCGTATTCTGTCTTTATAAGGCTTTCGGCCTGCATCCAGGTAGTGCCGGCGCCGGGGAGGGTTCCACTGGGGGTATATTTGTATTCAAAGGTATGCTTTATGCTCCTCGTGGGCAGGCCGTTCGTGTACTCTGTGATCTCGTCGTATTCCACGCGCTCGTTGGTATCGGGGTTGTGCACGGCGGTCCTGTAGCGGCCTTTTGTCAAAGAGTGGGTGGGCAGGCCGCGCCAGTCATAATAGGTATGCTTGTCATACTCTACAGTAGCCGGCGTGGTTATTACGGAGCCACCTTGTTCCCAGACGCTCTTCGGGGCTCCCCAGGTCTTCCTGCCGGCCTGCGGGTCGTTTTCGGGCGCGTTGCTCGGCGTGGCGTAGGTGGTGATGCTCGTTGACCAGCCGCCCTGTGAAGGCAGGTTTACATAGCCGGGTGCGTTCATGCTCGTACTCGCCTGCACAGGCTCCCCGTCATTATAGGTGGTCATCGTCCTGTTAATGGACCTTACCCTCTTATTTATATTGTCGAATAGGCAGCTTATGTTTATGGTGCTCGAAAGCTCGTCATTGGCGAATGTGCTGTAGGTCATTGCGACGGACCTCTGTCCAAGAAGAGCCAGCTCGTCCGCGTCCAACTCGTCCGTCTTCGGCAACATCCTCCATATGGGGTTGTTCGCGTCAGGCGCCAGGTAATCCTGCCGCACAGCCCTCCAGCCTATTTCTGTGTTTCCGGCGTTCACCCTCCACTCTATATTGAAGGCGGATTTCTTCTCGCCCGGCGTAGTGCTTGCGGTATCATGATAGTATGACTCTGACTCGTAATACATGTCACCGCTCGGGACCTTCTTCGTGCCGTTAAAGCCGTAATTCTGGCCTCTCGTATATGTATATATAACATTTCCAAGCTTATAAATAGTATATGACGGTGCTATCAGGTCGTCCGTGTCATCCAGGCCTATATCGTCTTTTACTTCGCTCGTAAGGCGCTGGTCCCTGCTGTAGCTCCTGTTGTAACAGCCGGTAGTCTGGTCTGTGAGGGTTTTGGTGATCTTGGGGTCGCCTATATGGTTGCCGTCATTATCCGACACAGCGCCGGCCGGCATATCGGCAGCAGTGTAATACTCGGTAATATCTTTCGACTCGCCGCTCCTGAAGCCGGCCCTGGAGTAGCTGATACGCGTCGTGGTGGCTTTAGTTGGGTCGTTCTTGTCATATTCGGTATCGGCATAGCTCGTGCCGCTTATGCCCTTAGGCACCATGAAGTCTTTGGGGTCCTGAGGGGGGTTCGCAGGGTCGAAATCGTCCCAGTCTATGAAACTGCCGGTGCCGTCATTGCCCTTGAAGGGCCTTAGCTCCTCGCCGCTGTCCCAGGCTGTATTGAAGTCTGTCTCAAACTGCTCTATAGAGCTGATATCGAATGTAAGGTCTGAGGATATCGGGTAGCTTTCTTGAGGGGTTAAGTTCAATATATAGTGGTGTGTCGCTGTATCGACTCCGCCGCCTGATTGGATCATGAGAGGGTAGAAATTAAAGACTACCGGGTTGAAATGGTCGGCTGCCCAGGCCGGATCGAAGAAGCCCGCGGGCCTTGTCGCGGGGATGTCTTCGCCATTCATAGCGCCCCTTGTGCGGTTGGCCGCGTCTACGCCGCTTTCCGTCTCAGTGCCCAGCGACCTGTTGTACGATATGGTGAATGTCTTCGAAGCCTCTACATCTTCTACAGCGCCCTTGGGATCGGAGGTGGATTCGGTTATATACTTCGTGAGGGTTACGCTGTCGTGCATTTTGTGGCTATCGTGCTTATCCACACCCTCTTCCCACCTTACTGACTGCTCCTGCCAGCCTTTTTCATTGAACCTCGTCTCGGTGTAATAATATCCTGTATTTTTTGACACCCCTCCGATAAGGTACTTATGGAACATCTTGCCGGACCCCTGAGAGTACATCGCGGTATCGAACACTATGTTAAAGGTGGTCCTCGTATAATATTCAGCGGTTTTGTTGCTGGTATATCTGTCATAGGACATACCCTCTGTCTCGGTCTTCTCAAGCTGGCCCCACTCGTTGTATTTGCTGAAGGCATAGCTGTTTCCTACAGTGGCGCCGTTGTACCTGTCCTTGCTTATAGTATCGGTCTCTGACTTACTTATGATGCCCCAGTCGCTGGTAAATTCGTTTATTGTCGTATAGGTGCCGGTGGCCGTCTGGGTGTGGCGGTCTACGGTATCGCCGTTCGTGACGCTTTTTATCACTGTGCCGTAGTTATCTATATGGCCCTGGGCCTTGTCGGATATGGTGGTGTAGCTGCCTGTGCGGACAGGCATGGGGCTGCCTCCGTCATCATTTACGATATGCTTGTCATAGCTTATGCCCGTAGTCTGCGTCTTTCTTAAAATACCGCGGTCGGTAAACCAGCTTATGGTGGTGTAGTCGCCCACCTTGTTTTCGGTGAACTTGTCTTTCGTGGTGCCCTTTGTCACGTTCTTCTTGACCGTGCCGTACTTGTCGATCTCGGTCGCTGTTTCGTCCTCAATTTCCTGGGCTTCTGCTTTATACCCGCTGCCCATCTCACCCGCATTCCAGTTTGCCTCATCCAGCACATTCCAGCTTGCCGCGCTGTTTTTGGCGATAGTCATGTATTCCGCTATAGGATCCTTCGTATAATCATATTCATCTGAACCCGTCCCGGGTATCAGGCCCCATGTATAGCCCTTGGTGCATGTATTCTGCATAACGCCAAACCGCTTCTGAAAGTTGTTATACGTATAATACGTACCTATATTTGGCCCGCAAAGTTCGTCTATCCAGGGGTCTCTATCGGTGCTCTTGCCTATCAACATGTTGTCGTGCGTATCCAGGCCAACCTTGTAATTACGGCCTTCTGTGTATGATTTTTCTATCACGCCGAATTCAGTTATATAACCGCCGGTTATATCGGTCTTGTATGTACCGCTTACATTGTAGTTCTTGTGGCCGCTGGTGGCGGCCTTCTCTTTAACGTAGCTGGCGCCGACAGTATGCTGCTCTTCCAGGTAGCCCCATTTGCTGTTCTTAGCCAGCGTCCTGTATTCGCCTGTTATGTTCGCGCCTTTTTTGGAATTGCCTATTGTAAATACGCGCTCTACTATGCCGTACTGGCTTATCTTGCCGAGCTTGTCGTTGCCGGTGGCGGCGATCTCTTCCTGTATATCGCTCCACAGCCAGTTCGAGATATCCTGCGGGTCCTGCACATAAACGGCGTCGACATTCGCGAAGCTCCAGTATGTACCGGTCACCGCGGTAAGCTCGTGGCCGTAGTTCCTCCCGTGCGTTATCTGGCTCTCCAGTATGCCCCAATGCTCGTTATTGTTGTTCCTTGTGACATATTCGCTTGTTATGTCGCCGTTCTCGCCGCGGCAGGAGTTGCCTATGGTCACGCTGTTCTTCACCACGCCCCAGTCGGTTATCTCGCCAAGGGCCGGAGCGGTTATGATGCTCCTCACCCATGGCTGTGAGGTGTTGTAGAGGGCGAGGCTGGTAAGCTCGTTAAACTCGATGCCCGCGTAGCTCTCGTATTTGCCGCCTATATCCTTGGCCGCGTTCACGTACGTCCTGCCGCAGGTGTACTGCTTATCCAGCATGCCCCAGTTATTATTCCTGTTCTGCGTTATGTATTCGCCTGTCGTCACGTAATCCGGAGTAGCGGACGATGTATCGCCGCGTAAAGACCTGCCCAATGTCACCGACTCGGTAACGACGCCCCAGCTGTCGCGCCTTCCAAGGACAACCACAGGCGGCGTATCCGTATTTGTATATTTCAGCTCGTCTATCCTGGTGCTAAGCCACGGCGTGATATTGCCGCCCCAGAGGGTCGCGGGGCTTTCCCAGTTCACATAGGTCAGGTACTCGCCGCTTATAGTGTCTTCCCTGTTATCCGTCGCGTAACTCTTTCCGTGGGTGTAGCTCTTATGGAATGTGCCCCAGTCCGTATTATGGCTCTGGGTTACATATTCGCCGGTCACGACAACATTGGCTCCGGCGTCCGGGTGCTGGGAATTACCCAGGGTCACCGACTTCTTGATTATTCCCCAGTCGTTCACTTCTCCGAGCTTGTCGTTGGCGTCCTTGAGGCTGGTCAGTTCCGTCTGTGCCCATGGGGCTATTTCGCCTGCCGGCGCGTTAAACGGCCAATTACCGAACGGGTTTGCCGCCGTAGGCCCGGGATAATCGCTTTCCACATAAGTTATGTACTCTCCGGCAAAATCATTGTTCCTGTTAACTCCTAGATAGCTTCTGCCGTATGTCTCCTGTTCCTTCAGTATGCCCCAGGCGGTGTTTATGGTCTCTGTCACGTATTCGCCGGTTATCTTCGTGCCTGCCCCTATGCCGTGGCGTGAATTACCTGTGGTGACGGAGCTCTTCACAGTGCCCCACTTGTCTATCTCGCCCCATTTGCCGGCGTTCTTCAGGCCCGCGAGCTTTGCCACCAACCATCCCGGTTTAGGGGCAGGGCCAAATGGGTCATCCACAAAGAGAGAGTCCTGGCAATATATATCGTCTGTTACATCATCAAGCTCGGTGTCATCGATGCCGGCGGCCGTTTCGTACTCGCCTCCTACAGCAGGGTCGGGATTATTGTTGTTCACATATGTCTTGCCCTGGGTATGTTGTCTATTAAGGACGCCCCATATCGTGTTAAAGGCGTTCGTTATATACTCTCCTGTCACATCCCCGCCTGCGCCGTGGCGCGAGTTGCCGAATGTTACGCTCTGCGTAGCAGTGCCCCACTGGTCTACCTGGCCCAATGTATTCAGGCGTCCCGCAGCCGGCATTGTCATGTCTGGTGTGCGCATAGCCAAAAGCCTGGTGTTTGTCCATGAATGCTTCCTGTTGGGATATACGCTGCTTATTGCGGGTACATTTGCAAGGTCTATATTCACGAAGGTCTCATATTCGCCGCTTACGTCCTTATTGAGGTTCGCATAGCTCTTGCCGTGGGTAAACTGGTTGCTCAGAATACCCCAGTCGTTATTATTCGCCAGGGTAAGGTATTCGCCGGTTATTTCATCTGTCGGGTCGCCTGCGTCATTCTGGTGGCCGTGGCGGGAGTTGCCTATGGTCACCGACTGCTGGACGCTGCCCCATCTGTCCACGCCTCCGAGAGTATTGACCGTGCCGCCTGTCCTGGGCGTGAGGGCCGCGTTGGCCATCGTCTGGAGCCACGGTGTCAGCCCGGAAGGCGGTGTCCTGTCCACATAAGTAATGTATTCCCCTGATATCTTTAGCGCAAGAGCCGCGGGAGGGGTGCCTATCCTCGCATAGGTCTTGCCCTCTGTGTGCTGGTTGTGCAGTACTCCCCAGGCGCTGTTGTTGGATGTGGTGATATATTCGCCTGTAACTTCGTTAGGAGTAAATGCGGGGGCGGGGTTTAACCCGCGGCAGGACTGGCCGAGCGTTATACTCTGTTCTACAACGCCCCACTGGTTCACTCTACCGAGCGTGCCGCCTGTTAGCGCCGCGAACGCCGCTCCGTCATTTCCGCCCCAGCAAGCTGCCGCGCCTCTTATCCATAAATGTTCAGAAGCATTATAAATTGAAGTCGCGGGAAGCGCGATAGGATCAATATTGGCGAATGTTTCATAGGTTCCGTTCACGAGTATGTTGCCTGTAGTCAGGTCGCGCGAATAGTTCTTTCCTATTGTATATTGGTTTGTGAGCGTACCCCAGTTGTTATTATTGGCTACGGTGATATATTCGCCTGTCTTCTGAGCCACGGTGCCGCGCATCGATCTGCCTACAGTTATAGTCTTTGTCACAGTGCCCCAATTATTTATCACACCATAGCCACCCATGTCAGGAAAGAGAGGATGCGCCCTGGCCCATGGCTCGAAGGGCGACGGCAATCCTCCGGCTTCACCGGCGAACGGGTTGCCGCCAGGCGCAGCCGGATTGTGCGCCCACGACAGGTATCCGCCTGTAAGGAGCGGCATCGGCAGGGCCGCGCTGTTCCACATGCGTGTCCTGCCTGTTGTTTTCTGGTTGAGCAGAATCCCCCAGGTGTCGTTATTTGAAACTGTGAAGTATTCGGCTGTAATGGAGCCTGTCTGGTTTCCGCCGGCTGTGAAGTTGCCGCGGATGGAATTTCCTATGGTGACTGTCTTTCTTATATCTCCCCACGCGCCGATATCGCCGAATGTCCCGGCTGTCAACAATGCCGCCACATCGCCCCCCAAGACGCCTAAGCCGGTCATGAGCCAACCTGTAGTATTTGAATCGGCTGTGCGCACCCTCGTGCCGCCGCCCGATCCGAGGTAAGTATCCAGCCGGAAATCAGGTGTCCCCGGTGCGCCGGCTCCTCCGGGGGCGCAGTTAGCGTATGTGACATACTCGCCGCCTATGTCATTACTGTCGTTGGTGTATGTTATGCCCGCTGTGATCTGGGCCTGGAGTATATTATCGGTGAAGGCTGCGAGTCCCAGATAATCCGACCATGTTATATATTCGCCTGTTATGGGGCCGGTCCGGCCGCGGCGGGACCTTCCTATGGTAACGGTCTGAAGCACATCGCCGGATGGGCCTATGCGCCCCAACACCGGGGCGCCGGGTATCAATACTCTGAAGGCCCTCCGCAGCATATTCCTGACCCAGTCGGTGCCGTTCGTTATGGGGCCGCGTCCCGCGAAGGTGTCGTATTCGCCGGTCACGGACTTCGCGGCGTCTGAATATGATTTTCCGTGTGTATGCTGTTCTCCCAGGACGCCGTAGTCGCTGTTGGTCGATACCGTTACATATTCGCCTGTTATCTCGTTGGGATTCCCGGCGCCGTCCAGGTGTCGGAAAGACGCTCCTATAGTAACAGATTTGTCCACGGTCCCGCCTGTGACCGTGCCGCACCTTCCCCCGCCGTTACCGTGAGCGGTCGCCATAGCCGTCACCCAGGGCGCATACCCTGCGCCGACTATCTGTGAATTCACAAGCGTCTGGTATCTGCCAACCACTACCCTGGTGCCGAAGGGGTTGATTGTGGTCGAATACGAGTAAGACTCGCCTATAGTGCGCTGTGACATAAGCGTATTCCAGTTGTTATTGTTCGTCTCTGTAATGTATACGCTTGACGTATCGGGATTTGGCACGCCGCCCGCAGATCCGCGGCAGGATATGCCTATCGTAACCGACTGCAATATAGTGCCGTATACAGGATCAACTATGCCGTAAGTCTGTTGCCCGGGCGGGCCCGAAAGGAATCCGGCCAGCGTAGCTGTGAACCATGCGGGCGCTCCGTTAGGATCAGGAGTTAAAGAGCCGAATTCTCCACCCGGAGGAGGTATATTGGCGAAGGTCCAGTAGCGGCCCATTATCTGAGCGCCCATTCCCAAGCTGGATATATTGCTTCCCCTTGTTTCCTGATTATTCAATACGCCAAAGGGATTATTGTTGCTAATTGTAACATACTCACCTGCAATGCTGGCCCCTCCTCCTCCCGCTCCGAAGGCGTTCGTGTTACCGTAAGTGACGCTCTGGAGAATAGTTCCCCAGGCGTCTATGTTACCAGCCGCTGCAGGCACAAAGGCGCGCGTCCACCCCGCGTCCGTGAAACCAGGAATGTTTGCTACGCCGAAAAAGTTGTTAGTTGCGGTCCAGTATTGGCCACCTACAGCCCCTCCCAAGTTAAGGTATGACTGGCCGTGGGTCTGCTGGTCCATCAAAATACCCCATCGCGTATTCTGGGATACCGTTATATATTCACCGCTTACGACACCGTTCTTGCCTATGGAGTTACCTACGGTTATCGACTGCTGCACTGTTCCCCATTGATCGATATAGCCTATTGTAGCCCTCCCTGCCGGAAAGCCACCGCCTATATCAGCGTTGATCATACCTATTGCCCATCCATTCGCAGTACCCAGGTCCGCATTTATGAATGCGCGGTCGACAAACCCCTGGGACGGCCTGTTCGTGACAAGCCCCGGTAAGAACGGATCGTAAGCGAATGTCCAGTACCTGCCGTTCACAGTGCTGGTGTCCGAGAAATTCACCCCCGCGGTCAGCTGTATCTGGAGGATGCCCCACCTGTTATTGGCGGAGTCGGTGGTGTAGCGGGATCTTACGGCGCCGCCAGGGCCGTTGGAAAAGCCCACTGTGCGGGTCGCGCGGACAGTGCCCCATGCGTTTATCTGGTTTGTGCCGGTTCCCGGCACCGGCACGGTCGCGTCCGCTGTAGTGGTATATCCGCCTCCTACGGTGCGGTTTCCGTCGATATACGTCTGGCCGTTGGTCACCTGGAGTATGAGCGTGCCGCACCTGTTATTGGTCGCTATGGTGGTATATTCGCCTGTCAGGATGAGCTGCCCTGCGGCGCTGCCCCTGAATGTGTCGCCGTAAGTTTCAAGAGAGCGGACCACTCCGCCTATTATCGATGTCGCGGTCGTGGTATATATGCTTGACAGTTGGGGATTGGCATTGCCGTTTATGTAAGTCTCGCCTCTTGTATTCTGCGCGGTCAGCGTGCCGTATGGATTGAAGAACGCATTGGTCGTATACCGGCCCGTTACGGCACCGCCTAAGCCCCTCATGGACATGCCGCTTGTAGTGGTAAGGTCCACCTTGCCGTAATCATCCATGAAGGACTCTGTGAAATAATAGCTGCCCACGTCTCCGGCGTCGTTTACGCGGCCCCAGCCCTCTGTCTCCTGGAGCGTCATCTTGCCCCAATCGTCGTATACGGCTATCGTCTCATAAGTCCCTGTGGTGGTGGTGCCGTTAACATAAGAGCCTTCTGTCCCTGTAGTCTCTACTATTCCCCAGGCGTGAAAACCTGTCGCCACGGTAGTATATCGACTGCCTACCGTTCCGCCTTCATCAACATAACCCACGCCTTCGGTAACCTGCGAGTTCAGCATGCCGTCCGCGTCGAATTCGGAATCAGTGGTATAACAGCCTGTGACGAATGAATCCGTCAGGATAATATCGTCCCTGGTAAGCGTACCGTCATCCACTATAAAAGCGCCCGCCGCCACGCTCCAGCCTTCCGTCCGGCTGTCCTGTACAGTGCCCCACTCGCTTATAGTGTTGGGGTCGGCGGTCGTTATATAATAGCTGTTTATGCCTGCGCCGGAGTTATAGAAGTTCACGCCTATCGTATTCTGGCTCTCAAGTATGGCTGTAGTCTCGTTAAAAATGGAGCTGGTATGGTATTCGCCGGCAGTTATATTGCCCTGGCCCATGTTGTAGCCTTCGGTGTCACTGGCTTTGATAACCCCGTATTCCGATATGTTATCGGAAGTGGCTGTGGTCAGGTAAATGCTGGCCAATCGCTCTGTGGCGTCTATATAGCTTTCGCCTTCGGTCCTCTGCGAGGTCAGTATTCCACCTGCCTCACTGAAGGTCGAATCTGTCGTGTACCTGCCTGTTATGGCCGTCCTCGCGCCCCTGTTTGATGTCCCGAGCGTACGGCTGAATGTTACGGTGCCGTATTGGTTGATGTCGTCATTCCCGTCTTCATTTACGTCCTCCGAGGCGTCCGCAGTAGTGGTATAGGTGCCTACTATAACGCCCGACCTTCCTTCCAGGTATGTAATGCCTTCTGTCTGCTGGTAGTTCAGCACCCCTGTGTCGGTATTGAATCTGTTATTGGTGGTGTAGTCTCCCGTCTTCTTGGACGCGTCACCGTGCATTGAACAGCCGACCGTCTGCGAACTTGCTATTACGCCCCACGCCGTTACATCCTGCATTGTTACGGTGGTAGTATACTGCCCTGTAAGCTTGGCGGGCTCGTTCAAAAGATGGCTCCAACCCTCGGTGAGCTGCGTCCTGATATGGCCGTAGGAAGGATCGAACGTGCTCGTGGTGGAATAGCGGCCTATGACATTGGTCTCTGTGCCGCGCAGCGAAAGGCCTCGCGTGGACGAGTCTGTGACCACGTTCGAGTTGTTTATGTCGCCGTTTGCCCTGGTGGAGGTGGTTGTGTATTTTCCGGTAAGCTTTGTCGGCTCTCCCGCGACGTATGATATGCCTTCAGTTACCTGGCTCAGAAGGTCGCCGGCTATGTTGTAGTCGTTCTCCGTTGTATACTGGCCAGTGGCCTTGCTCGGGTCGTTCGTCCCGAATGTATTGCCTACGGTCCTGGTCATTTCAAGGAAGTATGCATTGCTGGGCCCGTAATGGTATCTGGTCGTGCTCGTCTTAAGGCCGGTGCCCCTTGGGTCGCTGCCGCCTGAAGCGCCTCGGATACCGCCCCTGCCCGATCCTCTGGCGCCTCCCCTGCCCGATCCTGAGCTTGAGCCTGTAACGCCTCCGCCGCCTGAGCCGCCGCCTCCATAACCGGGGTCGAACGGCGTGATATTCTGGTCCCTGACGTCATAAGTATCTATATAGTCCACCCTGCCGTCAGCGTGATAGTAGTAGTCGCTTCGCGTAACTATCGTAGTTCCTCCCTGGTAACCGTAAGTATATGATATCTCTTCTTCCCCCTTATCGCCCACATAGTGCGCTTCCTGCAGCCTTCCCAATACCGCTCCCTGGGCATCGAGCTTAAAGGTGATGGTTGCTCTCATGGGGTCTTCATAATTTGAGTTTGAGTTCGGCCTGGCAGGCGAAGGTTCACCGTAATAGTAAGCAACAAGTGAAACGGTGGAACCGTTTACGTAATTTATCGTGTGTTCAGCCATCTCTTCACCTTTACCCAGCTCCGTGAAGTAAACGGTTTTTGCCGTCATCGTAGAGAGGTTGTAAATGACATCGGGGTTGTCGTCTCCGTCCACGTCGCCGTCGCCGTCAGTGTCAAATGTAAAGGAATTGTTGTGCGATAGGCTTATCGCCATAGCAGCGTCGCTATCTGCGGCTTCAGCCCTGACAGGAGCATTCGGATCGCTTGATTCATATAAATAGATCACCGTGCCAAGCACGGTGCTGCTGTCAGAGGCATAATTTACTGAATAGTCTGCTATCTCCTGGCCCTTAATACCAACGTAGTAGGTAGCCTGGTATTTTATAGCGCCTGTCTTAATGGTGACTGTGCCGGCTGACTGGTCGTAAGAGTCAATGGCGTCGCCTCTGTAATTTACGCTTATCAGCAATTCATCATCCGCGCCATATGTGTAGACTGCGGTGGACTTGTGTGCTTCAGAACCCTTTGTATCACCTCTGAACACATATGAGAAGAGGGATAGTTCCTCTCCCTGGTCTCCTGTGTAGTAGGTCTCGTTGCGCTTTACTCCGAGGTCCGCTGCTGCAGGCACTGTGCCTGTTGTGCGTTCTGTTGAGTCTTTATAGGATACAGACAGGTTTAATGCGCCA
>CAZKWI010000002.1:0-51446 GCA_964556455.1 uncultured Planctomycetia bacterium
TCGGCCAACGTCTTGTCGCCTTCTAAGACGACTCCGATGTGTTTCGCCGGGCAATCTTTCAGGACGTCCGCCCTCAAGGTTGATTCATGCGGCCCGCCGGCCACTATAGAAGGGCCTCCGGGATAGGCCTTTTTAACCGCCTCGATCAAGCGATAGGTGTTCTTATACATATAGGTCCATGTGGTCACCCCGACCAGGTCAGGCCTGAAATCACTTATCCTCTTCAGCAGGTCCTTCAGTCTGTACCCCAGTGTCATATCCAGAATATCATATTCGACCCCGCAAAGACTTAAATACTGGGCGAGATACCCGAGTCCTACGGGAGGGCGTATAGGCCCCATATAGGCTTTTGGAATATGCGGATTAACAAGCAATACTCTTTTGTATCTCATATCAGCCGGTTATATAACTCAACATGTTTTTGCGCGATATCGCCCCATGAGAACCGTTTTGAAAATATCCTGGCGTTCCCGCCTATCTTCTCCTTCAGTTCTTTAGAGACGATCAGCTCCTTTACGGCATCCGCGAGCCCTTTAACATCCCCTACGGAGACCGCTATTATATTATAGCGGTCTTTAAGCCCTTCGGGTAAATTTCCGGATCTTGTCGTAACTATCGGCAGTCCATGGACCAGAGGCGCCATGAAACTTCCGCGCTTGAAAGAGACGCCGTCTTGATATATCTGAACGGCTATTTCGGAAGAAGAGAGGCATCCGGATACTGCCTTTTGATCGCGATACCCCGCCCAGATAACGTCTCTTTCCAGATCAAGATCAGTGACTATTTTCTTCAGGCGCGCATGGTAGCTGTTTCTCTCGGGATCAAATTCGCTTATCATGGCCAGCTTGACCCTATGCCCTTCATCCAGTAAAAGCCTAAGGGCGTGAAATAGAGCCTCCAGGCGCTTTTTTTTAAGGATATAGCCAAAATGGGCGATCAGGACCTCTCCGTCTTTCACGCCAAGGCCGGAACGGATCCGGCCTTTTTCGGCCTCGCTGAATAAAAAAGTCTTTATATTCGCCCCTATGCGAACCACCTCGAGCTTAGAGGATAATTTCGGGAATATCTTAAGCAGCCATCTTCTCTCTTCTTCGTCAGTTAGAATGATCTTCCCGGCAAAGAATAAGAACGTGAGCAGCCGCAGTTTATTTAACGGGTTTGCTGTCTTTACATCATGTATGGTGACAACGAGCGGGATACGCGGGTTAGCCATGCCGAAGATGAGGGGAAAGATATTTATCGCCGCCCTGTTCTTATAGGCCTGGGTCGGGTACTGCAGATGGACCAGATCCGGCCTCTTGGCCTTTATCGACCTTAACAATAGCGGGAGATTTAAAAGGCTCCACTTCTTTATTACAGGATCGACCCTGAAATTTTCATCTCTTATCACCTGAGAGTTCATGGAGGTTATAATATCCAATTCCACGCCGAGCCTTTTCAGTTCAACGGATAAACGGTATGTATAATCCCCGACCCCGCATCTCATACCCGGGAATGTGCCGCTGACCATGCAGACCCTCATGATCCTCCCTGCCTGTTTAAGTGCTCTGAAACCCCGCTCAGGACATCTTCAACGCCTATATCTTCTAACGGTTTGTCTATTATGATGGCTTCTTCCGACAGCGGCCTCCAAAGGCTCGGCCTGCTCCGGCCGCTCCATATCGCTATTATAGGCGCGCCTGCCGCAGATGCAAAGTGCATCAAACCCGAATTTGCGCCTATAAACAAGCGGCATCTTTTCAATAGGGCCATTAACTGTTTAATGCTGGTACGGCCTATCGCGTTTACCAGGTCAGCGTGTCCCGAGGCGGCGATCTTATCGCCCAAATGGGTCTCCTGCGGGCCACCGACCAATATTATTTTTACCTTATGCGTCTTTAATATCTTACCCACCAGCAGATCGAACTTCTCCACGGGCCAGGATTTACTGGGCAGACCGGTTCCCGGCTGAATGGCGATCAAAAAATCCTCTTTGGTTATGGAATTGGCCCTGAGATATCCATCTATGTATCTCTGGTCGGCGTCAGAGAAATAGACCGCCATTCTTCTGTCTATGCCGTCGATCTTTTTTCCGGGGCCTGCCGCCTTTACCAGATCTATATTGTGGTCTATCTGATGCCGGTCCTGCCTTTTTTCAACATCAAAGGGGACTACTTTGCTTAACAGGAACCCCCCGCCGGTAAAACCATAGCCGACCCTGTATTTTATCCTGCCCAGCCACATAAGAAGGATCACCCTTACATCACACCTCATATCTATGCCCAGATCGAAACTGCCCCGGCGTAAAGTCCGGATAAAACCAAGTGTCTCTTTTAGAGAAAAGTGCTTCTTTTCTATACGGTCGAACCAGGAGGCCCGGTAGCGGACCACCTCGTCTATGTCCGGGTTTCCGGTAATTATATCCTCGCTCCACGGGCTGACCACAACGGCTATGTGGGCACCCGGGAATTTCTTTCTGAGCAGCCGGATCGCAGGCGTGGCCACCAGGACATCGCCGAGGTGGGCCAGTTCTATAACGGCTATCCTTTTAACTTCACCTCCGGGCTCAACTCCGCGCGGCAGGATAGCCTTGAATATATTAAAGATAAAATAACCTGCTGCGTCTATCAGGCCGAATAAGAACGCGTATCTTTTCTTAACATAGGCATATCTTCGCATCTATCTCTTCTCCTCATCTCCCATATACGCCAGCCTGATCGCAGCCATGGCCATACCTAAAGGGGCCCAAATATAGATTCTGTAAAAATTGAAAGAGGCCATGTACTCTACCAAAAGCACTATAAAACCGACTATGAATGCCCCCAGGACAGCCTGTAAAAAACTATCCCTGGTCTTCTTAATAGCCGTGCAAAGTTTTCTGAAGAGAGTGATAAATATAAACGCGAAGGGGATAAATCCAACTATACCCGTATCCAATAAGATCTCAAGATAGAGGTTATTGAAAGACGGTTTTTTTCCTGTTAAAACCTCTATTTCAGTTATAAATTGTCTGCCGAACCAATCCCAGTTGCCCGGACCAACTCCAATGATGAAGTTCTTGCGTAATAACTCGAGGCCGAGCAGCATCCCGGAGCGTCTTGCCCCGGGAGTAAAAACCTTAGCCATGGTACCGGTCGTTACCGCCAAGAAATCCGGACTAAAGATCGTCCAGAATAAAAATATGATAACGCCGGTTATCGCGAAGATAAGCGCGTATCTCATAGTCTCTCTAAAATTCAATAAGCCGTAGTGACGGATAAGAAGCGGGATCAGAATCACCATCATTATCAGGCCCACCATACCAGATGTCGAAAATATAAAGATATTGGTGATAAAAAGGACAAAAACGGTAAGGGGAGGGGAGAAAAACCCGAAGCGGCGTATCTTGAACATAAAAGTCGTAACGGCGATCGGCAATACCAAGCTCATATAATGGGCGAAATAATTCGGCTCGTCGAAAGTGCCCCTCATCCTCACAAAACCGCCCGGAGTCCCTACCAGTCTCCAGGTCAGGGCCTTTATACCCAATAAAAACCCGACCAGGCCGATCAATGAATAAATGCAGGCTATGACGGTAGAGAATAAGAGGACCTTCACGCAGTTTCTAAGCATCTGTCTTGTCTTTATTGCGGAAGCGACCGTGACCGCTATAAGAGCTGAATAGACCATCCACAGTGTTACTTTTATACTCCTTAATCCCGGAGAATTAAACCCGCCTTCCTTACCGAGGTCCGCGACTGCGGGATAGTGAACAAGGAAAATAATAACGCTGATAACAACAAAAATACCGATAGGCAACATTACGGGAGACGGTGAAAATGTCTCCCTGGGCCGTATGGCAAATTTGACCAGGAAGCCTAAAATGCATATCAGGGCCATGAAGTCGCTTATCTTCAAGGTGACGCCAAGCCATTCATACGTAAAAACACCGAAATATGGGAGAGTGAATATCAAAATATATACACCGTAGATGAGTCTATAAGCCGCAAGAATTACGATGGCGGGAATCAGTACAAGAAGGGCGGATTTTAACCCCATCCCTGTGTATGCAAGACCTAATATCAGCCCGATCGTACAGATAGAAATGAGCAAAAGAAGCGATTTCAGATTGCCTTCTCCTGAGATCATCTGGCCTTTACCTCCAGCAAAAGGTTATTATACAACTCAATGTGTCCCGCTGTTATTTTTTCCCATGAGAACTTTTTTGAAAGCTGCCTGGCGGCCGATCCTATTCTTCTCCGCAGCCCGCTGTCTTCTGCCAGGAGGTTTATCGCTTCTCTTAAGGCCTTGCTGTCTTTTGCCGGAACTAAAAATATATTGGAGCGGTCGATAAATTCTTCCGGTACATGCCTTTCCGGCCTGGTGGTAATTACGGGGAGGCCATGGACAAAAGCGGCCATCAATGTCCCCCGTCGCAGAGTTGCGCCGTCGAGAAACGGCAAGACGCAGACATCCGATATAGATAAAAATCCGGAAACCTCCCTGCCGCTGCGATAACCGGTCAAATACACAGAATCTTTGATATCCAGAGAATCGATCATATCCTGAATCCGCTTGTGGTATGGATCCGCGCCGGCGTTCAGCTCGGCGATAAGGACCAGGAAGACGGGAGGCTTTATATTTTTTAATTCAGCCATCGCTCTAAGCAATGTCTCCAATCCTTTATTCCTGTGAATGACCCCGAAGAAAGATATGACGCGCGTTTTCGGATCTAATTTGAATCTTTTTAAAAAGGCTTCTTTTCCGGCCGCATTTTGGGGGCAGGGATCGATATTCGACCCTATGGGTATAGTCGCCAGCTTTTTCTTTAACAAAAATCTTCCCGGTCCCTTTGAGAGCTGATCGAATCCTCCAGCATCTGTAACTACGACCCTGTCGCTAAACAACCCTATGAGCAGCTGCCTCAACTTATTTACCGGATAGGAGATGGAAAACTCGTGAAGAGTGACAACGACCTTTGTGGAGGGTGAAAGAATTTTCACAAAAAGCGGGAGCAGGCTTAGAGATACAGTGCGGCGATATCTGCTTGAGGGGAATTGCATATGAAAAAGATCGAATCTCTTCTTTTTTATCAGCCTTAAAATATTCACGGCCCCGATCAGATCCCATTTCCGGATCACAGGAAATATATTAAGGCCGCCTTGACGCCCGGCTTCATCAATAACCCCTTTCTCCCGGCTGGTGATCAAATCGATCTGAAGCCCTTCCCCCTTTAAATATGACAAGAGTTTAGCGGTATAATCGCCGATCCCATCATTAATGGGCGGGTAAGCCCCGCTCACGAAACATATCTTCCTGGCCCCTTTTTCATAACATACAAAGATACCGCTGGCATCGTCAAATGAAGAAAATATCTCAAGGACCTTATCAACCATAACCACGGCCAGCTCTACACAGCGATCGATATATTTCATTCTTCTGATGATCCTGCACGCCAGAACCAAAATAGACACAACCGTGGATCTCTCTTTATATTCATTGTCAAAACGCTTTAGATATTCTTTAGGGTATCTTAAAAACGTTGACGCGCTCTTCTTCTCTGCAATAGGCAAAAGACCCCTGCTCCTAAATCTCTTAATGGTCCTCCCCGGAGATTCCAATCCGCAATGACCGTCGAGGGTTATAAAATACCTTTGGTATAAGTCAGGGTGTTTCCTGGCAAAGGTCTCCAGCATATTATTGCCGGCCGTCTCAACATAATGAAGCATCCTGCCGCCCTTCTTAAGTACCCTGCACATCTCCGATATCGCCCTGTTTTTCTCCTCCGGCAGTATATGCCCCAAAAAATCCCAGCTTACCACAAAGTCAAAAGTTTCGTCTTTAAAAGGGAGCTGCGTAACATCACCCTGGGCCACGACATCATAGACCTCTTTAGCTTCTAGAAGCGAGCCCAGGTTTAAATCTATCCCGGCGGTTTCGCACAAGCGGGCATAAAAGGTATTCCCCCCTCCGCAGCCCACATCCAAAAGTTTCTTGCCCGGAGTCAGGTGCCTCCTAAAAAACCTGATCATGGGACTCGCAATAAAAATCGCCCTTGAGGCCGGCGTATCTTCGTACCGGTGGGTATGAAAAGGCCGGGTCTCATAAAAAGGGCTCCTGCTGGCAAAGACGGGAACGCCGTTAATAATTGAAAACACTTGCTGGCACTCTTCGCAGCGCAGTTTCGTCTCTCTTTTTACCAACGGCGATTTGCAGCCTGGGCAGCGGAGCTCCGTTCTCCTGCCGGCTAAACTTCTGTAAACCTCGTATGTCTCTTTCACTACCGAGCCGGTGGTGTAGCGGCTTAATACCCTCTCCCTGCCTTTTAGGGCCAGGCTCGTCCTCAGCTCTCTATCCAATATCAATCTCTGCAGCTCCTTCCTCAGTTCGCCTTCGTCGGCTTCTTTAAAGACCGATCCTCCGTCCCCGATAACATTTGGTATTTCGCCGCAGGTTGAGCCGACCACCGGCACTTCACAAGCCATAGCCTCCACCAGCACCCTTCCGAACTGCTCTTTCCAGTTGGGGGTTTGCTCGGACGGAAGAACCAGAATATCCATGCAGTTTATATACAGGGGGGCTTCACTATGACCTATGCTGCCGGTGAAAAGAGTTCTATCCTTGATTCCCAACTCAGCCGCAATGTTCATTAGGGCTCTTTTTTGAGGCCCGTCACCGATGATCAGGAGCTGGCAATCACCCTTTAACCCGGCCGCCGCTCTTAATAAAGTCCGGACCCCTTTTGCCTCCACCAGCCTGCCGAGATAGCCTATGACAGGCGAGCTTAGCCCCAGTTTTTTCTTCAGGTCTTTTACGTCCATCTTTTTAAATTCTTCCGGGTCAACGCCGAATTGAGGTAAGACCTTTATCTTTCGTCGAAAGCCCCGTTCCATAAGGATCTTTTCGCCTTCTTTATTACCGGCGATTATATAATCCGCGTTCTTCAGGGTATATCTTTCAAAAAACGGGTAAAATAAAAATCTGGGGTCAGGGAACCTCCAGGCCTGGCGCATATTCTGCCATGTAAAAAGGATGACCTTGCCGCGCAATTTCATCCTGTTCTTTAACCAGACAGCCTGAAAGGCCGACGCGCTGTTCGGCTCTTCTTCAACATGGATGATATCCGGATCTATCCTCTTCAGGTGCCCGGCTAAATTCAGATAAAAATGGATGAACTGCTTTCCCGTAAACAGGGTCGGCAGAGCCAGGACCGTGAATTTTAAATCCTTTTTCGTTTTTAATTCTACTCTCCCGGCTTCCTCTCTCCACCATCGCGGGACGATGAGAAACAGTTCTATATCGCCTTTATCGGCGAGTGCCCTCAGCTTCTTTTGATGGGCGAGACTGACACAGGCATGGGAAATAAAGGCCGCCTTCATATCAAAAGGCCCTCCCGGGCGTGACTTTCATATGCTGATGCCATTTTCACTCTTTATCTCCCGGCTCCCCATTCCCGGCGCAAACCGATATCTCGGGAGCCATATATATACCCATGGACCTGAAGGCTATCCTGGCCATAAGCCCGTATGCCTTCCGCAGACGATCGCGTATGAACCTTCCCTGATACTTTTTAAAACTGCAGAAGTCGAATTCCACATTATCCCGGAACCCGGCTTCCAGCAGCATCTTTCTGAGGGTGCGGGGCGTAAAATGATTTATGTGGTATGGCAGCGCTAACTCGTTGGCCTCGAAAGGGGTCCCCGGGTAGTTATTTTTATAATATTTCAGGAAAGGCAGTATGGCTACAATTTTGGCTTTTATAAGATAAACGGCGGTGTTGGGGGTTGTCATAAAGAAGAGGCCGTCTTTTTTTAACACCCTGCGGACCTCTATCAGGTCTTCGAGCGGGTCCGTAAGATGCTCCAGGACATCGAACATGGTAATAATATCAAAGGACCCGGCCGGAAAGCGCGCCTCTTTGACGGTCGTGTTTAAAACCTCGAGTCCCGATCTCTCTTTCGCGTATGTTGCCGCCGGCTTTGATATATCGACCCCGCGAACATCATAACCGGCTTTTCTCGCCAGGGTCAGGAAAATGCCGTAATTACAGCCTATGTCCAGCAGCTTCCCGGACGCTTTATGCCTCTTTATCGAACGCAGCCTGTCATCAAGAAAGGGCCTGGTGCCTTCCTCAAATCCCCTGACTGTCTTTTCCATGTCCTCCGCGGGGTATTTATATTTATCGTCGTAAATTTTTGAAAGCGCTGAAGCGCCGGGGACCAGGTCCATATACATGCATTCGCAGCTGCTGCATTTTAATATAGTTAAACCGCCTGTCCGATAGGCGATCCGCCCCGCCCTGCCATTGCACAACGGGCAGTTTCTTTTCTCCATGTCCATTATAACGCTCCGGTTATTTATGCATAACTGCGTCAAAGAATATTTTCTCTGTTCCCGCCACGCTTCTATCCCAGGTGTAATTGTCCAGGATAAACTGACGGCATCTCCCCCGGATAGCCTTTAGCATTCGGGAATCCCCTAAAACAGACGATATCAGCCGGGCTATGGATCCGGGGTCTGTTCCTTTAAACAGTAAATTCCCATCGAGCCTGCCCAAGATATCTACGGTGCCTCCGATAGGGGTCCCCAAAACCGGGGTGCCGCAGGAGAGGGCCTCTAATGTCACCATGCCGAATCCCTCAAGGGCCATGCTGGGAAGAATGAACAGGTCGGCCGCCTGATAATATAAAGGTGCTTTATCTTCGTCGATATAGCCAAGAAGCTTAACGGAACCCTCTAAATTTAAATCCTTTATTAACCGTCTCAACCCTGACTTCATGGGGCCCTCTCCGCCTATCAGCAGGAAAAGGCCGGGGCGTTCCGCCAGGACCGCGGGCATGGCCTTTATTAAGTTGTCCAGGCCCATACGCGGAACCAGTCTCCGCAGGGTAAAGAGTACCCGCCCGGTTTTTGAAATATTCAATATCTCTCTGACCTTATTCTTATCCGGCGCAGGCCTGAACGAATCTATATCAACACCGCCCGGTATTTGCGCTATCTTTTCAGATGAGATCCCATGAATATCAATAACGGACTTTGCCGTGAAGTCCGATAAAGTTATTACCTTACCGCAATTTGTCAAAGCCTTTCTCTCGAGCCGCCTCATCAGCCAAAGATAGACGGGAAGCCACAGAGGTCTTAGGTATTTTCTCCAATCGTACCAGGTATAATTTTTGCCGCGGGACGCCAATAGGCCCTCCGCATACTGGAGCGCGTGAAAGGTGTAAACCTTAGGCATGGCTCTGCTCTTCACCGATAGATTTACGCCGAATGCGGCCTGCGGCGAATGGAGGTTTATAAGGTCAAAAGAATGATCTTTCATCAGATCATTGAATTCCTTATATATGTTGATGACGCAGGAAAGCTGCGTAGGCAGGGTAAATCCGTAATTCTTAAATCCATAGCGGTAAACCATTATGCCGTTCAGATCTTCCCGGCGAGGCAGACTATTATCTGCCCGTCGGGTCAAGATACAGACCTTGTGCCCTTTAACAGATAATCCCTTTGCTACCTGATAAACATAGGTATGCACTCCGCCCGTTCTATCCGGGAATATCTCCTCAACTACGAACAATATTTTAAGCCTTCTGGCTGTAATCCCTGAAACCATATATCAAACCTTTCATACCTGAAATGAGGACCCCGGCGTCTCTCCCGACAATACACCGCCGAAAGATACCGAGTATCTGCCTGGCCAGAAATACCGGCAAAAATATCCTTCTCATATGCTTCAGATAAAAGACCGCAAAGTTATGATAATACCAGAATATCTTTTTCCGAAACTCAGGACAGCGGTATCCCCCGCTTGCCTGAATGTGCCTGACTTCGGCGCGCGGGTCAAAAATTACCTTGTAGCCCAGTTTTCTTATCTTTAACGAGACGTCCGCGTCATCGAAAGAGCCTGTCCCGGTCAATCTCCCGTCATACCCGCCCGTCTTTACCAGGAGCTCTCTTTTGTAAGAAACGTTGCATCCGTAGGCGTGGTCCACTTCTGTCCTGAAATTCGCGTTAAAGTTTGAAGTGATCCTGCCGTCCCATTCCCTCAGCTTCCCGACATGCCTGATCTTCTCAGCCGGCAGATCATTAGCGCAAAGCACTCTGCCCGCAACCGATCCTATATTGCCGTCTTTATAATTCACCGCATGGTTTTTTATAAAACCCGGCGCCGCTATAATATCGTCGTCGCAGCAGATAATGATCCCGCCGGCGGCCTCTTCGAGGCCTTTGTTCCTGGCAAGGGACGCGTTGCTTAAACCGCTGGTGATATATTTGACCCTCTTTTTATTCTCATTTATGATACCGTCCAGGGCCTGGTCATGTGAAGGGCTCTGGTCGATAATTATTATTTCAAAATCCTCATATTGCTGATTTAAAAGTGATCTCAACGCGCCCATTAAGCTCTCTGTCCTCTTATAAGTCGGGATGACAATCGATACTTTTACCATATTAGGATACTTCTATTGTTTAAGTATCTGCCTGTATAAATTTTCCACCTCGAAGACGTGCTTCTCTATACTAAAATAGTCTACCGCTCTCTTCCTGGCCGCTATTTTTATCTGCTGAAATCTATTCCCGCCCTTCAGAAGGCATATTATCTTCTCTTTTAATCCTCCCGGATCTTCAGGTTCGACCAGAAAACCGCACTCCTCGGAAACGATCTCGGGCGCGCCCCCTGAATTAGTCGCTATTACCGGCCTTCCGCAGGCCATGGCCTCGACGATCACCCTGCCGAACGGCTCTGCGGCCGACGGCACAACAATTATATCCATGGCGGCCATCACCTGGGGCAGGTCTTCCCTGAAGCCTGTAAATATCACCTTCTCCTTTATGCCTAACCGCCCGGCCAGCTTATCCAGCTTCTCCCTGTAATCTTTGGGGCCCAGGTCAGAATTGCCCACCACTATCAGCCGGACATCCTCTCTGTCTCTGACTATTTCAGACCCTGCTCTCAAAAAGATCCCGTGCCCCTTCTCCGGAGAAAGCCTGCCTATCATGCCGACCAGTTTGTTTGAACCCAGTTTGAGCTCACGCCTGAAGCCCTCGCCGCTGATGCCGGGATTAAATTTCCGGGTATCAACACCATTATAAATCCGGACGACTTTCTCCATGGGGACACCCAGTTTTTTGGTAAGGTCTTTTTTTACAGCGTCGGAAATCGCTATTATCTTATTCATCCTTCTAAAGGCCGCCATCTTCACCTTTCCCGCGCCTAACACCGGGACCAGATCCCGCGCATGGCAGATACACGGCACCCCTGCCAGCTTAGCGGCAAAAAGGCTCTGCTCGGAAATATAAATAGAGTTGGCGTGAACTAAATCCGCTCTTTCTTCTCTGATCAATGATGCTAATTCAAAAGTAGCTGTAAAAAAAGAAGGTACTCTGCGCCTTGAGAATTCCATGAGCCTGGTTATCTTTGTTTCCAGGTCAGCCCCCCTTAGTCTCTCGGTCAACGGCCCTTGGGAGGGAACCGCAGCTACCGGCCTGAACGCCTCTCTGTCCATCCTCCTTACCAGGTTAAGCAGACTGACCTCAGCCCCTCCGATATGAGCGGTGCCGTTAACGTATAAAATCTTAAACTTTGCCATATTTGTCCTTTACGGCATAGGCATTAAGCAATGTCCCTTTTCGCAGGGGTATTGCCACAAAAGAGACGCTTTTATTTATCGCTTTTTTAAAAGAGATCTTTGAAAAATCAGGAAAATACTCCTTGTTTCCTTCTCCGGCTGTAAAGAGTTTTAAAACCCTGAACCCGCATTTCTCCAGCAGCATCTTTAAAGTCCGCGGGGAATAGGCGTATAAATGCATGGGTGGGTCCAGGTACCCTTTCCATATTCCCTTTAGGCCAAGATAGCTTGCCGTTCGCCTTAAGCCGTCGAGCAGATCTTTTGTATCGGGAACGCTGGTAAATATGATCCCTTCATCTTTTAAAACCCTGTATACCTCTTTGAGGGAACCCGCGGGGTCAGGAACGTGCTCTAAAATATTATTTAAATAAACGGCGTCGAAATAGCTATCTTCAAAGCCGGCTCCTTCAAGAGTACCGTAATGTATATCTAATTTAAGATATTCTTTTACATAGCGGCAAAGGTCTCTGCAGACATCGACTCCCCGCACTTCCCAGCCCCTTTCTCTGGCGGCCGCCAAAAAATAGGCATTGCCGCAGCCAACTTCCAGCAGACGCCCGGGTTTTATGTATTTTTCCAGGGCCTCCACCCTTAACCGGTTGTGTTCCTGGTATCTTTTAAAATGTTGATCATAGAACTGGCGGGATTGAAATAAGAATTGGCTGTACCACAGGTCTAAGGCCATCTGATCCAGGGCCCCATTATCCAGTCTGGGCATAGGAGAAGAATATATTAAACCGCATTTTTTGCATCTTACATGGCTATACTTAACCTGATCGAACGAGACGTGCGAGGATATCACGGTGGCGTTATCTGCTCCGCATAAATTGCACCCCCGGCTTTCCGATCCATAATTTTCAAATAAATTACTTAAAGCTGAAGCGGTCTTACGCAGGTTAAAATCCCTGGCTACTTTTTCTCTGGCCTTCAAGCCGAGGCGTTTTCTTAGATCGGCTTTTCTCAATAGATCCTCTATGGCCCGGGCTAAAGCCTGTTCATCTTTCTCGGGAACCAGGACACCGCTCTCTGTTGAGTCAACCAATTCTGCTATTCCCGAGATATTAGTTGAAACTACGGCCTTCTGGCAGGACATCGCCTCCATCAAAGTTAGCGGGATCCCCTCTCTGTCTCCATCCTCAGCAATAATAGAAGGCGAGACAAATATATCGCCTTTGGCTAAAAATTCCGGCAATTCGTCTCTGGTGACCGCTCCGATAAAGTGTATTACGTCCCGCAACCCGGATATTTTTACCTCATTAGACAGGCTTTCCATCAAGGGGCCATCGCCAAATATATAACACCTCAGCTTAATCCCTCTATCGGTTAACAGCCGGCAGGCTTTTATAAGATAAATAAACCCTTTTTTCTCCACCAACCTGCCGCCGCTTAAGATGTTGATCGTATTATAACTGGTCGCGGTTTCAGGCTTAAAGGTCTCTGTATCTACGCCGCAGTGAATTACTTTGATCTTCTCGGGCGGGATATCAGAGAACTTTTTAAGCAAATATTCCTTATTATACTCCGAAATCGCTATAACATGCTCGGCCCGCTTCAGCTTCTCCTTTAAAAAATCATCCTCGACAAAGATATCGTGGGCATGGACCGTAAAACTGAAAGGGATTTTTAAAAAATGAGACATGATCATAGCCGCCGTCGCCCCCAAACACGCAAAGTGGGCATGGAGATGCTCCGGTTTCCATCTTTTCGCCATACTGCATAAATAAAACACCTGCAGGAACTTATTCTTTCCCATCTTGAAAGCATATTTAAAAAAGGAGTTTATATACTTTAAAGGGGACCTGAACAAAAAGTCCGTATTGGCCCTTAACACCAGGTTAATGGATTTCAAATCACTCTTCGGGTCCAATGAATAAAGAACACCTTCCGCCAGTTCTTTTGCCTCTTTGTGCATTATCCCGCGAGTGGGCCTTTCGAAAGAAAAGACAGTTACGTCCATGCCCTCCCTCTCTAACTGCATGAGCTCATCCACAATAAAGGTTTCGGAAATTACTGGAAACCGGTGTAAGAGATAGGCTATTCTTCTCTTCTGCATATCAGGTATCTCTCTTTTCTTGGTCCGGTTTTTGATAACGGCACCGCAGAATCATAAATCCAGGCCTATATCCTTCCGGCGGATCATCCCTAAACAAGCGGTAAAGATCTCCGAGTTGTTCGCCTTCGGGTCTTATCAAATAATACTCCCTTATCCAACCCTTGAACAGATACTCCCTTAGCCCGCTCTCTGTCAGTCTGTGCGGCTCATTAATCGTTGTTATCTTTCTTAGATTGATGCTCCCTATAAAATGCCCCCCCGGTTTCAGAATCCGCCTGATCTCCGCCATAGCCTTTACCGGGTTATCGACATGGTCCAGGGAGTTTACGCAGAAGATCACATCGGCATAGCGGGAAGGAAGCGGTATTTTCTCGGCACAGGCCTGCAGATAGACCATATCGTGCTTTTCAATTCCGAAGGCTGTGTAGCGCTCCGTAAGCGGGTCGACACCGATCCTGGCCTTAGCTTTTTCGATCCAGCAAAGAGAGCCGCCGGGGCCGCACCCGATGTCTACAACTATCCTATTATCAAAGAAACTTTCATCGGTGATATCACCGGCCTCCGTCATCATCTTTTTATATTCATATTTAAACTCGCCGCCGTGTTCTTTGTACATTTTTTTCCAGAAGCCCAGCTCTGTCTCGCGCTTTGAGGGCAAATGAAAGACGGCTGTCCTCATCTTCTGCGTAAACCAACTTGAGTATATCCGCAGGCAGAGGGGTTCCGGCAAGATCCTATTCATTGCATTCCGGATATTGCTCAGTATATTTAAGACGATCCTTGCCATGTCCCTAGTCTTTTCTCCTGAAGCACATTAGCCTGTCAAGCCCGTAATCGTAAAACCAGTTATCCTGGTCGAGCAGGGGCCTTGCCGGTCTCGGCTCAAACTCTTTATAGCGCGGGGCAAATCTCTCAGCCCACCACACTCGTGGCCTTGTAGGGTTATCATAGGCGTTATCGTAATATTCCCTGGTTTCAGTCAATAGTATGATATATTCCGCGTTGAGCCCTATGATCTTCCTGATCGCCTCTTCTGCCCCGTCTTTTCCTAAGGCCTCAAGGACATTCCACAGCACAACCGTATCGTAATTATCTTTCGGGAAAACCCCTGCTCTCAACCCCGCTGTATCGGTTTTTTCGCTCTCTATTTTTTTCTGCCTGAATCCCGCGGCCAGGCTGCTGGAGCTGTTCTCGGCAATGAGGACCTTTTTAGGAGAGGTCTGCCTGGTTATAAAATCACACTGGTTTAGCGCCTGCTTCATCCTTGCCTGCCGTAATTTCCTCGTAGAGCCTTTAAGCGATGTAAAACAAAATGCCTCTTTTACCGCATTTATCAATTTTCTTTTCTTCATTCTAAAGAGGGCGTAGTTTGTCCATTTTTTATACGTCCCTTCCCTCAACACCGCCGCGGTCATACTCTTATCTTACAATGTCCTTTTCTCGGCCATCTTAGGCACATGCAGGGCGCAAGATCTTTCGGTCATCCTTAGCCATAGATCCCAATCTACTGAATAATATCCCTTTTCATCATAACCGCCAACCGCCTCCACGCACTCTTTTCTGAACATCTGGCTCGAACAATAGATGATGTTTCTCATCTCTAAGAGCTTCCTGTCAAAATCGGGTGATCTATGGCTGTTCTCGGTACCCTTTATCTCGTTTACCCTGATAATATCGCCGTAGACAAGGCCGATAAAGGGGAAATTATCCAGTGCTCTTGCATACCATTTAATAGCGCCCGGCAGGAGGGCATCATCGGCATCCAGGCTGCATATATAATCTCCCTTTGCGGCAGCGATACCCTTATTTAGCGCTGCTGACATACCGAGGTTCTGTTCGTTTCTTAAATAGACTATTCTTTCACCATACCTTTCGCAAATTTCATCGGTATCATCCGTTGATGCGTCATTTACCACGATCACCTCAAATCCTTCTGTGTAATCCTGATTCAGCGCCGAATCGACGCTAAGATTCAGATATCTGCCGTAATTGTAAGCAGAGATCACTATCGATACCTTTACCTTATTGCCGTTCATCTTATCCGCCTTTTTTGTACAACGCCACAAGGTAGCCCTTGCCGCCCAGGATGCTTCGCGGCGAGTGGAACATATCGTCTAAAACTAAAAAACGATCAAAGAAAGGCATTATCAAATGCCTGTGGAACCCTGATTCATAATAGCTCTTGTTGGTATTTGAAACCTTCTTCCATATTCCCCAAATCCTGAATAAGGCCTTTTTAAACCTCACCCAACTTATCTCATGGAATCTGCCGAATATCTTCTTCTTCTGTAAGCTGAACTCGAAGGGTTTGAACAATCTTTGCAGTCCCTCCAGATCGTAATGCCTCAAATGCCCCCATTCGGCCACCGGTTTCCCGAGATACGGGACGGTTATCAATACATCCCCTCCCTTCTTTAAGACCCGGTTTATCTCCCGCATGGCCGCTGCATCGTCGAGGTGCTCCAAGACCTCGGCGCATATCACGATATCAACAGATTCGGCACCAAACGGTAATTTAAGGATATCTCCCTGGATTAAGACGGTCTTGTCGTCATGGAGCTTTAAATCATCGGCCAGTTGCCTTGCCTTTTCCAAATTGGGTTTGGACATATCCAGTCCTGTATATTTTCTGTATGTCGCCTTTTTTCTCCTTTTTAACTCTACCCAGAAATCTCCTATGCCGAATCCTAACTCTGCGACAGTCTTACCATAAAGGTCCGGAAGCAGGGCTATCATGTTCCGCCTGCGCAATCTGTTGCCGCAGTCATAAAGGGACGCCTTTGATTCAACCTCAAACTTCTTATAATCAATCATTTCATAGCTTCCCGGTAAACTTCCGTAATTCGCTGCGCTACGTTTTCTACAGTATAATTCCCCAGAGCTCGCTTTCTGCCGGCCCGGGCATATTCGTCCGACAGGCTTTTATTGTCTTTTAAAGAGCGTAATTTCGATGCCAGGTCCTTCTCATCTCCCGGCTCAAATAAAAGTCCGGCATCTCCTATAACCCCCGATATCCCGCCATGCTTCGAACCAACTACAGGCACCCCGCAGCACATCGCCTGAGGCAAGACATAGCCGAACTTCTCCCGCCATCTCTTGGTTCCCTCGCTGGGAAGGACAAGCGCGTCCATGCAGTTCATATACTTAGGGACCTCGCGGTGAGGTACGCTGGAGATATGGAGCACCTTGTCAGCCACGCCCAATTCCTTAGCCAATCTCAATAAACCGGATAGAGAATCGCCGCTTCCCACCAAAAGGAGCCTCACCTCTTTTAAAGAGGCAAAGGCCCGCACTAAGGTAAATAGCCCTTTACCATTGGCCATTCGTCCGACATAGCCCACGATAAACTCCCCGCTTAATCCCAATCTTCTCTTGATGGCAGAAACATCAAAGCGCCTGAAGAGGTTTGGGTTTGTGCCCAATATCTGAAAGACCGAGATCTTGTCTTTGTAGCCCTTTATGCGAAGAAGGTTCTCTACATCAGTGTTGCAGGCGATGATATGATCTATCTTTGAAAGAGTATATCTTTCAAAATATGATATTGGAAATTTCCACTTCTTTATGGTGTCTTCGGAAGTCCAAACGACTATTTTAGACGAAGGGATCGCGCGCCTGGCCTTCCTTATTATTTGATAGCAAGCCAGTGATGCCGGCTCCTGGTCAATCTCAACAATGTCGGGTTTATATTTTTCGAGAAGCCCTGAGGCGCCATGGTAAAAGAATCTGAAATATTTCCCTGAAAAGGTAATTCTGCACGGAATAATCCTGAATCTCTCATCTTTGGTTGCTGGCTTAAATTCATAATCACCTAACACATGCCTCCACAGAGTAGGGGCGACTACTGTGATGTCGAATTCGCCTGAACGGCTCATATACTGAAACTTTTCCCGATGGATCGGTTCAGTATACATATGGCCAAAAATTAAAACCTTCATGATTGATAGCCTTTTTTAAGAAGAAGGAATATGTGTCTACCCGCATCTCTTTTTTCTTTCAATCTTTCCTCTAATTGAACGAGTAAATTCAATATTGGGAATAAAGTCCGATTGAAGAGATTGCAGACTGATATTGTTAGAGAATGCTCATATTCATCGAATTTCATAAATCTGTGAATAATACTACAACATGCCTGCATTAAAGAATGCTTGTAAAAAAAGAGCTTCTCCACCGATATCCCCTCAATATTAAAAACGGTCTTTAAGCTAACTGCATCAAATGCATTTACGTGCCCATGTAAGTTCTCACCATAAACCTTCTCTCCTCTCTCTACAGACAAAACATTCTTATTGGGTGTAGTAATTAAAATCTGTCCGCCGGGCTTAAGAATTCTCACCATTTCACGAACGAAAACCTCAATATTGTCTAAATGCTCTATCACCTCATAACAAAGAATAAAATCTGCGAAATCTGATGTTAAAAAGGGGATCCCTTCTCTTAAATCATGTTTATAAAAAGAGAGTTTCAATTTACCATGTAAATTTTCAATCTGGGCTAAATTTTTCTTAAGCTCATCCAATCGCTGATAACTGTTATCAACCGCTATAACATTGGCTCCGGCTAAAGACAATGTTAAACCCTTTAATCCCGGGCCGCAGCCCATATCAACTATAATCTTATCTTTAACATCAGAGAATAGGTCTTCGACGTGTCTCCAGAATTCATAATGGCAAGGACATTTTATCTTGCCGGTATATTCTCCAACGCGAGAATAAGGGATCTGAGAAAAATATTTTTCACCTAAATTCTGACTCACACTTGCTCTCCCGATAGTTCCTTGTAAGCGTCTATCAATTTATCCTGATAGCCCTTCCACGTCTGATTCTCTATACTGATTCTTGCCTTTCGGCCCATCTGGCTTCTTTTATTTCTATCTTCATAAAGGTGTAATATGGCGTCGGTTATAGCTTGGGCGTTACGAATGGGGACGATGAACCCTTCTTCTCCGTTATTAATTAGGTCTTTAGCCCCTACATTTTGGGATACGACAACCGGCAATCCCGACGCCATGGCCTCGGTTACCACCATGCCAAATCCCTCTTCTATACTGGGAAATACCGCAATCGAAGCCTGGTTATAAAACTCCGCTATCTCGCTCATCCTGCTCAGGGGTTCCTTTATCCTGAAATCTATCTTCCCTTCATATTTTCGCAGGGCATACAGGGCATCCGGCTTGCAGCTGCCCGCCAACACCAGTTCGGCTTCTTTCAATCCCAATAATCTCCATGCCTCCAGGAGATACTGGAACCCCTTTCTGAGGCAGATCTGCCCTATAAAAAGGACGCGAAATTTATCGTCTCTCTTCGGCCTCGGCCTGAAAAGTTCCCCGTCCACTCCATAGGGGACTATCCTCAGCGATTCGGCTGGATAGCCGTTATCGATAAAACTTCTGTAAGAATCCGTGGATAAAAGCAATACGCGGTCGGCGATCTCAAGAGCGCGTAACCTTCTATTCATGGCAATCTTGTTATAAGCGGGGTACGGGACTCTCCATATCTTATACTCTTCTGTTAAAATTTTTCTTATATTCGACGGATGAGTATTTGGATTATCGGCGACGATTTTCGCGCCCATTTTTTTTGCCTTAATCATAGTTTTCAGGCTTTGCGAGGCAAACCCGTGAAAAATGTCGCATGGCTCGATCATTCCAGCGACCTTGTTATCATAAAAAGAATTAGAAACATAATAAGTGAGCCCCGATCTATTAAGCAACCTCGCCAGAAGCCCATGTGCTATCTCAAATTCGTTCAGCGCTCCTACCTTTACCGCCTTCTCCGCGGTCTCCCCGAGGCCTTCATCAAAATCGCAGCTAAAGAGCTGGTTGAGAGACCCCATTCGTACGGAGGCCATGACCGTATTGCTGGTTATATACTCCTGCCCCAATCCGCCGATCTTACCGGCGCAAGAGAAGGTTATCTTCACCCCGTCCTTCCTTTCATCCCGCCCTTCCATGGAAGGGCGGGGTTCATGATCTAAATATCTTCTTTGTCGGAAATACCCCGAAACGAAAACAACTATATAAAAACGCAAAGAGATTGATCGTCGCGCCGAGAGAGTAGATTACAATCGCCTTAATCTTTAGACCCAGCCCCGCTTTATTGATATTATGAATAAGCCTTATGGTTGAAAGGCCCGTCCCGATCAAACAGGCCAGCATCCCCGCATAATTTAAAAAGAAGACAGAGATCAAAAATCCGATTACAAATAGCGCACTAAATGCCCTCTCATAGCTCATCTTCAGATGATAAGGCAATTTATCTCTATGTTTTTTGTAAAGATACGGGATAGCCCCTGACTTTAAGGAATTCCTAAGCATGCTCTTCGCTTTTATTTTATAAACAGGGTGATATATAGCCGCGCTTCTGGCAAAGACTATTTTCCCGCCGGCGGTTATTATCCTCAGCGCCAGATCATAGTCGCTCCCGAAATTCCACCATCTATTTAATCTTTCATCCAGATAACCGGCCCTCTCTAAGATATCTTTTCGGTAAAACATATTTGCCGTTTGATAGGTGCCGCCTTCTTCGTTGCTGAGGCCGTGGATGAACGGGGCAACCTCGCCCCGCATAACCACCCTTCCCTCAACAGCATATATACCGCTGTCTTCAAAAGGCCTTAGTCCATTCTTAAGCCAATCATAAGATGCCTCTATGTCGCTGTCGGTGGAAATAACGATCTCTCCTTTCGCCATCTTGAAGCCTTTGTTGCGGGCCATCGTCTGGCCTTTTTTATCACCCTTAAGGCACTCGATGCGGAAATCGGCCTGTTTAGAAAACTCCTTGACCATACCTTCGGTTCCGTCTGTGGAGAAATCATCTATAATGATCAGCTCAAATTCTGAGTGCCCGCATGTCTGTTCGGCTATGGACTCCAATGTTTTTTTCAGGCACTCTTTACGGTTATATGTAGGTATTACTATGGTTGCTTTCATCTTTTATCACATGCAGCCTTTTTATAATATTCCAACAGCGCGCCGATGGTCTTTTCGGGCGCAAGCTCTTCTGTCCTTCTCCGGGCCGCCCTTCCTATTTCGTCAAGGTCATCTCTTGACCATGCCTCGACCATTTTTTTAGCCAGCGCCTGGCTGTCGCCAGGAGGGACCAAAAATCCGCTTACCGCGTCTTCGATCATTTCGTCAAAACTTGTGTTGTAAGTCCCTATAACTGCTCTTCCCAACCCCATGGCTTCAAGAAGTGCGTTTGGCAGATTGTCCACTAAAGACGGAAGCACGACAAGCCGTGCATTAGCAATAATGGGATAGAGTTTATCGTGTGAGGCCTGCTCCAGAAATATCAGCCTGTTCTTAAACGGGCGGTTGGTATTGAGTATATATTCCCGCAGCGAGGGGCCAAATCTCGTAGCGGAATCTGGGCCCGCGAATACGGCGCATGCGTCAGGATAGGCCGAAAAGAGGTCCGGTAAGGCCCGGGCCAGGATATGAGGGCCTTTATGAAGCTGCAACCGCCCAAAAAATAAAAGATAGGACTTGTTTTTGAGGTGTTCATCATATAAGGCATGGTCTAGATCCGAGGTCTCGATATAAAAAGGGATCCTTAAGACCTCGATCTTTTTCAATTTCAATTCTTTCTTCAGCATATCCTTAAGGGCTACACTCGGTGAATATATATTTTTACTCAAGCGATAATACACCGCCTCTATCCATTCTAATATCTTTATATCAAGATTACGCGATACGCCGATCTTCTCATTCCAGGCGGGCCTGTAAGAAGCGGAGAAGAGGATGTGGGCGGGGCCCTTTAAAAAGAGCATCGCGAACAGGCCGCAAAACCTGTAATTCGGGCTTTCCACCACGTCAAAATTGTCATTTTTATTTAACCCCCTGATAGTCAGCCAGCTTTTTATACTGAAGAAAAGCCAATATAGCGCTCCGTTCAATACATGAAACGTCAATAACTGAAATATCTTCAGGCATAGAGAGCCTTTAACATCTACGGGATGAACCCGGATACCTTCTTTCCGCAGCTTCCCCGCGCGTCCGGATTTAACTATTACATGGATATCGTGGCCCTGCCCGGCCATCCATCTGGCCTTGCGGTAGGTAGCCTGCGAAATGCCGCCGCTCTTATACTCCTCTGTCGGAAATTCCGGGGTTATAAGGCATACGCGCATAATCTAATTCCTTAATACCGCTAAGGCCCGGTCTATTAAAAGGCCCTTTTGCGATCTTTTTCCATGCTCAAATTCCATCATAAGACTTCTTCAGCCTCGCGGCTGTGTTAGGCCAGCTGAATTCCAGGGCCTTCTGCCTGACATTGATAGACAGCTGTTTTAACCGCGTCTGTGAATTCAGCAGTTCCAGCAGCTTGTCCGCCATTAGAGGGTCTTTTCGCGGAGGAATGAGCACAGAACAGTTATCATCCAGATAATCCCTGGCCCCGCCGACGTCAGTGGTTATAATAGGGAGGCCGCAGGCCATAGCCTCTAATATGCTGTTGTTCGCTGTGCAATGTTTCAGCGGCAGAATAAGAACCTGGGCTTCCTGATAGCATTTCAGGAGTTCTTCATCGCTTAAACCGGTCTTTAATATTACATTCTCCATACCTTTAAAATGGCCGAAATGCGCCTTCCTGGTAAGGACCATGAATTTCACGGACTTATCCTTAGAATTTACAATGCGCGCCGTTTCCGCCAGGGCTTCAAAATCCCTTAACATATGACCGACGAACAGGCACAACTTCCCTGTCTTTATCTGCGGATCCGAAGGCTTAAAAAAATCTGTATCAACTCCGTGGGGTATAAAAAAGACCCTGTTCGAGGGCAGGAATCTAGTAAAAAATTCAACCTGATAGGTTGCCACGCAGATAATGGCGTCTAACCGGCGAAGATGCTCTGTATAATGGACATATTCGCCGAATATCTCCGGCGGCAGATGGTACGTGGCTATGAGCTTGTGCCCCCTGAATCCGCCGAACCTGCCGCAATAACGGAAGGAGTTCTCCCCGTAGATAAAGTGAAATATCCTGTCTCTGGTTTTAAGCATTCTCGATATAATATTGCACTCCATCGTAAATTGAGGGGCCCCGTACCAGGTCAGGCCCGAACGGGAAACGAATCTCTTTTTTAAGAATGAGGGGATCATCCTTGAAAGACGGAGGGGCTGTCCTGTGTCGAATTTCTGCCCGTCGATGTATCCGGTAAGCCGGGCGTACCCGGAGTGCCCGGCATGCTGGGGCATCTGAAAGGTGATAAAATTAATCTGTCTCATATGCCTTTATGGTCTTTCCGCGGGGAAAATTCAAATTTTTTCTCCCTTTTAAGGGCCGCTTGATACAATCGCTCTATCTTATCTACCATTGTCTCAAGAGAAAACTGACTTCTGACCAGAGCGATGGCATTTTTTTGGATCTCGCGGTACAGGCCGTCATCCTCTGATAATCGCTCGATTCCCGAGGCTAAAGATACCGGGTCGCTAACCTTACAGATAATGGCATTCTTCTCATTTACAAAAAATTCTTTACTGGCTCCTGTTACTGTTCCCACTACGGGCACTCCGCAGGCAAAGGCCTCGAGCCAGCAGAGTCCGAAGGGTTCCTTATACACAGACGTAAAGAGAAACAGGTCATTCCTCAGGTATCTCTGCAGCATATCTTCATGCCGGACCTGCCCTTCGAAAGAAACATGATCAGATATGCCTTCCTTCCTGGTATACGCCTTTAATCCTTCGAGATAGCCTCTGCAATCCTCGTCTGCCTCGCCGGCCAGCTCCAGCTTGATATTCGTAATGCCCCTCTCCCGCACCAGTATCCTGACCGCCTCCAGCGCGATATGGGTCCCCTTATAATCCGCTATCCTGCCGGCCCAGAGCAGGCGCAGGCTTTTTTTGTCTCTATTTTTCGCTTTAAGGGGATACTTATTCAGGGCAAGGCCGTTATAGATCACAGGGCACTCAGACACCGGGAAACCCGCCTCCCGGTGCATGCCCTTCAGACAACTGCTCACAAACCACATCCCTGAGATCTTAAGCGGCTTCGTTCTTCTTTTGTAATACCACCAAAGAAGCCAATGGTCCTCGAGGTTCAAGACTACGGGAACCGGCAGAGAGTTTACGGCTGCTAATAGGTTCCTGGATAAGTAAGTAGGGTGCCAAATAGATATAAGGTCCGGGCGAAAACTTTTTATTTGGTTAAAAAAGAGGCTCTTATTTTCTATCTCTCTCTTCGCATGTCTTAAGAAATTCCTATCTTCGTGCCTGTAATCAAACATCCGATAGACCTCGCCCTCTGTTTTTCTCTTATCAAGGCCGAAAGTCGTGGTCAATACCCTGATCTCATGGCCTTTTCTCTCCAAAACCTGATTGGCCTCCCTGCATATTATTTCGTATCCTCCCTCAAAAAAAGGGGGATACCTGTCGGAAATCGCCAGTATTCGCATCAGGCCCCTAATCTCAGTAAATAGCCCGGTAATTTACCGCGGTTGTACTTCCATAAAAGATATAATATTCTCTTCTTCCTCTCGAACCGCGAAAGGCCACGCGGCATGACCCTGCTGCCAAAATCCTCCACGGTGGCGCACGCCTTTTCAAGCGCCTGGACTCTCTGGCTTTCACTGAACTCCTCGGTCTCAAAGACAGGCCTTATGCTGTCGGCTCCGAAATGCACGCCTTCTTTATAGTCTCTTAAGGCCCTGCCGTTCTTTCGCGCCCATTCGCTGGCCTCTGTCCCGGGATACGGCACAAAGAGGCCGAACTCCGCGCCGTCAAGCCTTGTCCTTTTTATAAATTCCAGGGATTTCCCTAATTTCCGTAAATTGTCGCCGGGAAGCCCTATGATAAAGAAACCTTTAACTTTCATGCCCGTCTTTTTCAGTATGCCGATGCTTCTTTCGATGTCATCCAGAGTAACTCCCTTTTTCAGCGCCCTGAAGACCTCTTCATCCGCGCTTTCTACCCCTATCGAAACCTCTTCGCAGCCGGCCTCCTTCATCAATCCCGCCAGCTCCTCGTCCAGGGGGGCAGCCCTTATGCCGTTCGGGCAACTCCACCTTAGATCGATCCTTTCCTTGATGAGCAGTGAAGATATGGCCTTGGCGCGTTTAATATTAAAGGCAAAATTATCATCGATTATCTCAAATTTCCTTATGCCGTATTTGTCTTTGGCGTATATTAATTCTCCGATCACGTTTTCCGGCGACCTTCCGCGCCATCCCGCGCCGCTTAAGGGCGGTACGGTGCAGAATGTGCATTTAAAAGGGCACCCCCTGGAGGTTACAAGGGGGTATTTCTCTTTAAGCAGCGCGTCTGTGGGTTCGGGGCAAAAAAAATCATACGAAGGAAATTTCAGGCCATCCAGGCCGTCCAATGATTCCTGCCTCTGTAATTTAGGGCCGTCTTTCTTTCCGCTCTTTAATTCTTTTAAGGAGCGGGGCAGTGATATTTCCGCGTCCCCTGAGAATAAAAGATCAAAATGGCCATTTTCGCTCAAGAATTCCCGGTGATACAGGGTAATGTGAGGCCCGCCCGCCATAAGCAGGGCGTCGCCGCATTCGCCCTTTAAGCGCCTGGAGATGCGGGCGGAGGACAGGGCGGTTGCCGATTTAACCGAAAAACCTATCGCTTCCGGGCCATAATCCCGGGCCAATTTCACCAATTTATCATCGGAAATCTGGAAATTATTGGCATCTATGACCTTTGTTTCAAAGGCCTCATCAAGCAGAGCCGAAGAGAGATAGGCCAGCCCGTTGTTTAAAACCCCCTTCTGCCATCCGGGGGGATCGATCAATAAAACTCTCATAAATATGCCGTTCCTTATTTTCTGATTACGCCTATACCACCGCCCCATGATGCCGGAAAAAGTATATGATATTTTCTATCTACCGATTTAGCAAACTCAAAAAAAGCGCTGTTCCATCTTATATCATGGGCAACAAGCAGGCCCCCTTCCTTAAGGAACGGCCAGGCTATCTTAAACTCATTAAGCATATTCTCGTAACTATGCTCGCTGTCATGTAAAAATATATCGATAGAGCCAAGGCGTTTTAGCAAAGGCCTTAGAACCTCCCTGGTCAGGCCTATTTTCAACGCCCATCTCTTCCTGAGGCCCTCGGGCACTGCCCAGCCGCAACTCTTCCCATCGGGCAAATGGGCCGGAGGGACGGAAAGATTCTGTTTTTTATAATCCTGGCATTTAGTTATCAGCTCATCCTCATAATTAGGCTTATCTACTGAATGCAAAGTTCCCATGGCATTATTATTTAAGGCGCATAAGATATAGGCTGATGAGATGCCGCTGGCCACCCCGGTCTCGACAATTACCTCCGGCTTTATAAGCCGGCATAGTACATATATATACTCCGGCTTCTCGATAGCGCTAACCGCGGATTTTCCTAAATACTCAAGGCAGCTCTTTATGTGTTCATTGAAGGCATTGTTCGATCTGATCTCGGAGATATATCCTTTGACATTTTTTAAGCCTGCGCCGGATATGCCTTTCAAACAAAACTCATCTCTTTTTTCTTCCCTGTAAGCCTTGAAAGCTAATTTTTTTGATTTCAGGTACGCTCCCGGCCGGTTTTTCATTGCCATGGCCTTCCTGGCAACATTAAGCAGGCCGATCCGCTTTAAGATGCTCCTCAACAAATCTCTCATTTATACCGCCTATGAAAGTTAACTTAAGGGCGCAGATACAAGTTAGGTGCTTGATTTTTTTATAATTTTTTTAACCCGCCTTAATAACCTGTCGAGAAACCGGCGCGGCGCCGATAGAAAAGCCTTTGGGCGCTTCGGCGGCAAGAGAGGCTTCATATCCTTAAGAGGCGTGATCTGGTGAAGTATCAGGGGATCGGTCTTTGCAAGCCACGGATATAAGTCTGTGAAATGCTCTGTCAGGTGATCGACATATGCCTTGGCCTTACCGAAAGGCGGCCTTGCCTCAACCTTCTCTGTGCAAAAATATATCGGGTCCCGGACTATCATCCCCTCGCGGGTCTTTAGCTCATCATAACCAACTTCTTCCGCGTACTGCCTGGACAATCCGATGCATATGAGCCTTAAGGAGCATTTTTTACAGGGCGGGCCCTGTAAATTTCTCTTTCGGCTTTCTATTAAGCTATAATAAAGATGATCGAACTCCCCTCTCAATTTATGGCCGGGCTTGTTATCCCACCCGCCCTGATAACATGACTGGTGAAAATTCAACATATATTCTTCGAAGCCTTCGTAAGGGCAAATCGGTGAGAAAGAGATATGCGGAGCCAAACCCGCTGAAATAAGAATTGAAGCCGCTTTTTTTATGTACGGCGCGGCGTCTATGTGGCGAACGTAGAAATTCGGCAACTTATGCGATTTCCATGAATCCTCGGGAATATATAACAGGAGATAAACACCCCCTGCCGGTTTTATGTCTAATAATTCCCGCGCGAAATCCGGCAAATGAGTGTGGTTAACACTTGTAACCACGGTGTTAATTTTTAAAGGTATGCCGGCGCCTATGGCGTTATCTATGCTTTTTCTTATCGCCTTATACGCTCCGGGCTTATTAGTTACATAATCGTGATCTTTCTGGTTACCGTGAAAAGCGAATGTAAGGTATTCTATCCCTGCGGCTTTCAGGTCCTTTGCGAATGCTTTGGAAAGATTTTGGCCGTTTGTGTCGATCGTGGTTGCAAGACCGATCCGTGTGCAATATTCTACCAATTGAACGATTCGGGGATGGCACGTAGGCTCTCCGCCTAGGATGTCCAAATGAGTATTGCCGTAAAACCTTCTGTTCGAGCTGCATTCCTTCTTGAGATCCCGCAAGGATCGAAAAACTTTTTTCGGCGAATACCGGTAAAAACAGAAGAGGCAGCTTAAATTACATGCCTTACCTACATATAAGCGGCCTCGATGCGTCAGCTCTCTTACGCCGAACCATTTATCCCTGAAATAAAGTGAATTTTTCTCAACAGCGCCTCTATGTAAATGCTCGTGACGGACGGTTGATTTTCCGCAATAAAGAAGGGTGAACCCGTTTTTTCTTATCTGCATGGAGAAATCACAATCTTCCCACTGGCTTCCTCCGTATTTGATATCGAAAACGCACTTATTCAGTATGTTTTTGTTATACAGGCTGCAGGTTCCGGAGAGCAGCTCAGCCGCCCTTATATAATCATACTGCCCCTTGTCCTCTTCGCCTCCGCCCACAACTGTGTTTTTGCCTGAAAGAGTTGTGAAAACCTTCTCTGCGGCGAAGATCCTGCCGTCGGGATACAGGACCTTCGGCTGGATCTGTCCTATACCGTCATCCCTGCATTCTAATAAGCGATCGAGCCAGCCGGGGTCTACCGCAACATCGTCATCCATCATCACAAACCAGTCAGACTTAAGTTTAGATAAAGCGATATTCCTGTTCTCGGCCGCGCTTCTTTTTCCCTCGACCACTATAATGTTATAATCCCGGGTATGGTCTTTGATGCTCTTTATACAGCCGTCAAGAGCGGAAGTCCTTTCATAACATATTATCGCGATATCTACCGTCATAGTTTTGGCATCAAAACCCGTTTTAGTGCTATTATTATTGCCGTGTTTACCGGCTGTTCGTCAATCCGTCTTCCATGAAATATCGGGCGGCTGATACACGCCGCAAAATTCCGGTCTGAGATATTTATCTTTGGGTATTTTTATATAAATTTTACTTTCTCTGTGTACAGCCAAAGAGATACTGCCCTTTATGCTCCTGATCTCTATATCAAAAACAAGATCTCCGGGAGTTAAATTATGGTTTTTTACGGTTATCTCGACATGGCCCTTTTTGGTTTTAGGAAAAAAACCGCCCATATGGGAAAAGACCCCGAAACATTTGCATCCAACATCCTTTCTATAGACGACCAAAGAGAATGTTATATCATCGAGTGGATAATCAAGGCAATCGTAATCGAAGCCGGCGGTTATGGGCTCCTGATATTTCAGTTGCAGCTCATCGTCCGCCTCCCTGGCCCGCGCGATCTTTACGTTAGTAAGCAAGGCGCCGTCCGTTGGCTTGGGCTGCGGTACGCCTAACCCGCCGTACCAGCCTGTCTTCTTGGTCGCCTCGCGCTCGAGGATCTCCACCGCATCGATCGGCTCACCGTCCGCGATAAGCCTGCCTTCTTTGAGCAAAATCGCCCTGTCGCAGTAATTTTTAATGTGGTGCAGATTATGCGATACCATTATTACGGTGGCATTGCTTTTTTTCAGACCGTTCATATACTCAAGGCATTTTTGCTGGAATACGATATCCCCTACCGCTAATATTTCGTCTACCAATAAAATATCAGGGTCCAGATGCGCGGCTATGGCAAATCCCAGACGTATAAGCATTCCGGAAGAATACCTCTTTACCGGCGTATCGGCGAACTTTTTATAATCGCTGAACCCGTATCCCGCGAATTCTATGATAGAATCGAATTTTTTATCGATCTCTTTTTTGGCCATCCCCATGATAGCGCCGTTCAGATAAATATTCTCCCTGCCCGTAAACTGCGGATTAAAACCCGCCCCGGCGGCGATAAGACAGGAGACCCGCCCTTTTTTGATTATACTCCCTTTGTTAGGCCGCATTATGCCCGCAATAAGTTTCAGCGTGGTCGTCTTTCCCGCGCCGTTGGGGCCTATAATACCCAGGATCGCGCCTTTTTCAACTTTGAAAGACACTTCCTTGAGCGCCTGGAAGGTCATATCTGCCGCATGCGGGGTTCTTCCGACCAACCGGCCTAAGACGTTGGGGATGGCGTCGCGCAAGGCCGCAGCCCTTTCGCCGCGGTTGAAACTCTTCCATATATCGTTAAACTCGATAGCGTATTCCATTAAATATTCTCGGCAAAGAGATGTTCCGTTCTATGAAATAAGAATGCTCCTATAAAAAATATAACTGCAGATATAACTATCGCGGGTAAGAGCTGGCCTATCTGCGGAAATTCGCCTTTCAGTATAAGCGTCCGGTACGCGTTCAATATAGGTGTCATGGGGTTAAGCATCAGTACCTTCTGCAGCGCGGGCGAATCCACGCTGATAGGATAGATGACAGAGGTTACAAACATCCACAGGATTATAACCACATCGAATATATACTTAACGTCGCGAAAAAATAAGTTTCCCATGGACAAAAGCAGGGAGAGGCCCATCATTAAAACAACCTGAATTAGAAGGATAAACGGGAATAGGAGCGCGGTGGCATGGAAGGGTATATGATAAAAAAACATCAATCCTACCAAAACAAGAGAGGCCACGCAAAGATCTATGAATCTTGCCAGTATTATCGCCAAAGGAAAGACCTCGCGGGGAAAATATATCTTGGTTATCAGGTCGGCGTTTCCCACCAGGCTGTTCGTGGCTGATGTCAATGAACCGGCAAAAAAAGTCCATGGCAGGATGCCGCAATAGGCGAATATAGGATAAGGGATCTCGCCCGTGGATATTTTTGTAATCTTGGAAAAGACAAATGTAAAGATAAGCATCATGGCCAGCGGCGTAAAAACAGCCCAGGCCATCCCCAGCAGGGCCTGCTTATAGCGCACCTTTACTTCCTTGATGACCAGCCTCGAAAGCAATTCCCTGTATTGAAAAATCTCCTTTAGGGCAGTGGACATGTGCCATCCTTTCTTCCGTTCAAAAAATTAGCCCCGGCTCTCAGTCCTTTTCAGTATAGTCATAATAGTAATAATACGGATGCAGGCTTCTCATTTCCACCCTGTTAAATATCACCCCCAGGATGTGGGCTTTGGCGTTATTGAGCAGAGTCATGGCTCTCTGCACCGCGTCCCGGGGTGTCCGTTCCGCCATAATTACCAGGAGGACGCCGTCAACCAATGATCCTATAATAGTGGCGTCGGTCACAGCCAGTATGGACGCGCAATCGAATATGAACGTATCAAAATACCCCTTAATGTCTTCCAGCAGTTTCTCCATTTTATTTGAACCGATTAATTCTGACGGGTTCGGCGGTATTGAACCGCTGGTAATAATGCTTAAGTTCTCTATGCCTGACGGCTTTAGCGCCTTCTCCCAGCTTATTTTTCCGGTCAAGATTTCGGTCAGGCCCGGCGCTTTATCCAAACCGAAGATATTATGAAGCGTCGGTCTTCTCATATCGGTATCGACCAGAAGTACGTTCCTGCCTATCTCGGCTATGGTTATCGCTAAATTCGCCGTAGTGATCGTCTTTCCTTCGCTCGGCCGGGAACTGGTGATAAGTATCTTTCTTCCTTTCTGGGGCAGATTGGCATATTCTATATTCGTACGCAGGATGCGGTATGCTTCTGCCTCGGGTGATTTCGGGTCATAGTGAACGATCAACCTGCTTTTAAGATCAGAGAGGGCCTCTTTAGGTCCCCTTTTTTTCCTTTCCGCCATTATCCCCTCTTTTTTTTCTTTCTTTCGATAAATTCGTTTAATGTCTTTGTTATTTGTTTGCGTTTCAAATTAATTATCTCCAGGAACTGTTTGCGCCTTTCTTTCTCCTCCCTGGTCATTATCCTGGGAATAACGCCGATTACCGGCAGAGCCGTGTACAGCGTTACGTCCTGGATCGTCTTCAAAGACATGTCCATATGCTCTTCTATAAAGGCCGCCGCTATTCCCAGAACGATCCCTAACAGACATCCTATCAGGATTTCGGATCTTTTCTTCTGGCTGACCGGAGCGGTCGGTTCAGTGGCGCGTCGAACCAGCTTCACCTTTCCTGTTACCATAGCTATAGAAATACGGATCCTCTCTATTTTACCCGCCAATGCGTTATAAGTAGCCCTGATAGTGTTAGCCTCCCGCTTCAGGCGTACCAGCTTGGTGTCTTTATTTATCACATCCCTGACATTTGAGTAATACTCCTCGATCAGATCCATCAGGGAAGCTTCCCTGACATTCGCGCTGCTTATCTCTATCTCCAATTGCAAGATATTTTTGATCCGGTCTTGATATACGGTCCAGGGATCCAGAACCGCTTTCTCAACAAGTACAACCTTGCCTGTTTCCTCGCTCAGTACCTCTTTGGTCTCATCTATCCTTTCCTGTAATTCAATGACACTGGGGTGCTTCTCGGTATATTCTCTGAGCAAAAGAGAGCGCTCTACCTCGAGATCTATCAATTTCTCCCTGAGCTTTTCTATCACAGGACTTTTGGTCTTTGTTATTGAGGGCACAATGCCCAGCTCAAGCTTAGCCAGCTCTCCCCTCAATACGTTTAACTGCGCTTCGGCAATTTGCCGTTTCAGTTTGGTATCAATATATTGTTTTTCTAATCCGCCTACCCTGCCTATAGCCGGGTCCGCGACCTGGCCCACATCCGTTTTGTACCCAGACAGGGCTTCCTCTGTTTTTATTAACTTTTCCTTAAAAACCTCCAATTGTTCTTCTATATATTTAGCGGCAGAACGGGTTTCTTTCGTTAATTCTTTAACGCTTTGAACTACAAAGACCTCGGCTGCGGCATTTGCTATATACATCGCCTTTTTAGGGTTATCGGCTATGGCCTTTACCTGCAATAAATTTGTATTTTCTATCTTAGCGGCCGAGACACTATTTTGGATACTGGCTATTGTCGATGGCAGTTCTGACCGCGCGGCATACTCTCCTATCCTCTTTGAGGCTCGGGCAGCCTTTATGCTTAAAGTCTTGGCAACCTTTTCCGCAAACTGAGGGCTTTCAAATATTCTAAGTTGAGTATCCATTACATCCGCGGGCACGTGCATAATAATGCCTTTTAAGAATTGGGAGGCGGCCGCAGGTTTTTCCAGCATTACTGTCGCGGTAGCGCTATAAAGAGTGGGGCTTTTTGGAGCGAAGATAGCGCTGGAGAGTGTTACCGATACTATAGCCAGGATCACGATCCATTTTCGCCTCTGAATGACCGATAAATAATCGCGTAAGCCTACGTCTCTCTCTTCCTGCCTCATCTATTCCTCTCGCTCATCTTCCGATTGGCCTGCTTTTTTTCTCTTCCTGTATAATCTCGTCGGCATCCTCTTCTTTTTTTCTCTTTTAAGATACTTGTCTACCTCCCGGCTGATCTTTTCTCCTTTGCCTATTTCTTTTTGGACAGCCTCTTCGGCTTTTTCTTCCGTTAAGATGCGGGGGGTTATGAATATCATTAATTCTGTCTTTTCCACGACATCATTTGTAGTCCTGAATAAAAGGCCCAAGAGCGGTATATCACCGAGAAAGGGGACCTTTTGCACGGTTTTAAGCTTCCTGTCCTGCAATAATCCCCCTATGATCAGCGTCTTTCCGTCCTTAACGTTCACATGGGTATTTGTTTTGCGTGAGGCCTTTATGGGAATATTTTCTCTTTCTCCCTGCACAAACGAGACCTCCGGCTCCAATTCCATATTCACAACATCTCCTTTTCTTATGCGGGGAGTGACCTTGAGAATTACGCCGACATCCACAAAGCTGGTTGTATAAACAGCCGTGCCCGCAGAGGTGTTCCCGGTCAGTGTGTTAAACGGGAGCTTGGTCACTATCTCTATCTTTGCTTCTTCTCCATTTTCTACTAAGATCTTAGGCTGGGCTAAAAGATCTGCTTTGTTCTCTGTAAGCAAAGCGTCGATCACTGAGCTGAAGTCATATTGGTCGATCATTTGACTGATAAAAAGGCTCCCTCCCGAGGTCAAGGTAGCGAGTCCGATATTAGGTATGAGTGTCCTTAATTCCTCCGCAATTACCGCCCCCTGTGAAACTTTCTCCTGAGTGGTCAATTCCGTTGATAACGGCGGAATGGTGTTACTTTTATTATAGGTCGCCCCGACAAAATTCGTCCCGCCGATCTTATCTATAAACCACCTTATCCCCAATTCCTTATCAATGTCGGCCTTGACCTCTATGATCTGGGCTTCGATCAGGATCTGGCGTTTATCCGGGCCATAGATATCCAATTCCCTGATCACCCTTTCTATCCCCGCCAAATTGGCCGGGATGTCAGTGGCTATCAATGAATTTGTCACTTCATCAGCATAGATACTGCCTGTTTCCGAAACTACGCCCATAACAGCTTCCCTCACGATGGCGGCCTTGGCATAGTTTAAGCTGATCACCCTGGTCGCCTGCGATCCAGACTCTCCTGCCACCCTTACTGTGGTGATCAGGCCTCCTGTCCCTACCCCTGTCTTTTGAACAGTCACTACCGGTTTTTTAATATACACGGCCAGCCTATCCCGCAGTTCTTTCTCGAGTTTTGGGATCGTATTGCCGGCTGCCTTCACTTCTCCGATCAGGGGGAATACGATATAGCCCGCCTGGTCCAGATTAAGCACCCGGTCCAGGTCTGCCTGTCGTTTCAGGCGTATCTCAACAGTGTCTCCCGGTTTTAAAATTTCCTCTTCCGCCATAACCCCCAAAGTGAATATGCTCAGGGTCAATGCTGAAAGGATTAAAACAAATACCCTTGTCTTTTGCGCTATCATCTTTTACTCCTTTATACTAAGCCTTAATCGCGGGGCTCGTATTCTTTATAATCTATTTCTAGGTCTTCTTCCATTTTCTGCCTGTATGTTTCGCCGTGGTCTTCCTGATATTGAGTAACAACATCTTCTTTCAGGTGCTCTTCCCATTTGTTCCCGTATTCTTCTTTATAAAGTTCTATCCCCTCGTCTTCATAGTCCTCTTTGAGTTTTTTCTTATATCTGGAACCATATTTTTTTTTATACTCTGCAATGACTTCCTCTTTCATTTTTTCCTTGTAGCCTTCTCCGTGCTCTGCCTTGTAATAAGCTTCGGTCTCTTCTCCAAAGTCTTCTTTGAGTTTCTTGCCCCATTTATCTCCATATCTTTCTTTGTATATAGATATAAGATTTTCTTTGGCGTCATTTACGATCTTCTTTTTGTAGGTGCCGAAAAAATTGATGACGCCCGGTTTGGTTACATCAGACCCAACGGCGCCGGTGTCCGCCATTTCTTTTTGAATGCTCAACCTGTTTATCTGCCTAAAGCCGCCTTTTTTCTTGCCTGTATCAAGATTGATCAATTTCCCCATGGCTATGGCTGCGGCGATTATAATTATTATAATTTTAAACTCTCTTTTTTCTTTTTTGATATCGCTTTACTCCTGTTTAACCTAAGGCCCTGTAATAAGCGCAGAATACGGCGCTGCCTTTATCTCTATATTTATTCCTGCTTTTTTAAATTGATCTCTTCTTTTTCGCCGTCTCCGTCTTTTAATGTGATACCCTTTGAAGATATATCCACAACCTCTTTGCCGTCAATGAGATCCCCTACTTCTAAAATCTTGCTGTTTACAACAGCCGCCGCTTTATCGTCTTTTCCGATAATTCCATATATCAGCATAAGGTCTTGCTCATCCTCTCCCATCTGCTCTTTTTGCGCTTTCTCAAGCTCTGCCCTGGCCTTATCAATTCCTTCTTTTGCCTCCGTATTGTAAACATCCAGCGCTAAGACATCTCTCCATGCGTCTATAGCCTGTTGGTATTGACCGTTATCAAAATAGTCTTTAGCGGTTTTTAAAGGCGCTTCGATCTTTTGTTCTCTGGTAATCTCTCTTCCGGCCTGTTGAATTGCCAGGGTCTCTCCTGCAGGTCCTTGAATGTTCTCTTTTTCCGAACCAGCTTCTATTTTGGCGGCTTGCGCGACTTCTTTTATCTCACCAGGCCGCACAACTTCTTCTGTCTCGACAGCCCGCACAATCTCTTTTTTCTTTTTCGCTTCAACTTGCGCGGCTTCCATCTTCTTCTTCAGCAGCTCCTTCATTGCAGCCGCGCGCTCTTCTTCTGCCAATATTGCGTCTACCTCCTCCAGCTGCTTCCTTGCTCCTCTGGCCCATTCCATGTCAGCAGAACGATTTAATGCCACTGCCCGAAACATCTTTCCCGCCTCTTCGTATTGTCCTAGCCTTTTAAAACAAATACCCATTTGATAATGTTCGAACCCCAGAGAAATGCCCTCCTGGAGATCTAACGCAGTTCTATATATTTGAATAGCTGCGTGAGGGCTATTCTGCCGCTGATAGCAATCGGCTAATGCGTAAAATGCCTCCATTAAAAACGGGCTATCCGGATATTTGCGGACTAACTTCTGGAATTCCTCAATTGCCCTGTCTAATAAACCCTGTTTTAAATAAATTGTGGCTATCCAATACTGGGCATAACCGGCTTTGTCGCTAAGAGGATGGCTTAAAATCACCCTTTTGTATTCTTTGATCGCCTCTCCTTCCATGCCCAGCATTTCAAAACAACTGCCTATATAATATTGCGCGTTTGCGCTCTGCTTTTTATCGGGGAACCTTTTAATAAATTCTCTATATCTGTTGATGGCCTTCTCATACTTCTTCGCTGCGTGCAGCTCCGATGCTGCCTGGTACTGCACCACCGGGTCCCCTTTTCTGTGCAAAAAGCGCACCGCTGATCTTGATGCGATAATTACCATTATCCCAAGAACGATCATTTTAAATATAGCCCATCTCTTTTCCTGCGTAATTGGCTCTTTTTTGCGCGGGCTTAATTTTTCCTTCTCCCGGGCTTCGGTTTTTTCTTTTTCAGGATCATCTCTTGTTTCTGCCAGCGCTGCTTCGTGAGGTTTTATTATCTTTTGGACCTTATTTACCCTGTCCCGCTTCTCAACCTGCGAGATCTTATCGCCCGGAGCGAAGAGGGTTAATATAAAGTCCACACCGGTCTCTACAAATTTAGGTTCTTTTAAACCATTCTCCTGAGCTGCCTTTTTTATGCGCCTGACACCCGTACCCAGCTTCTCGATATACCCCTCCATAAGCAGGAGGGCCTCAACGATTATCTTATTTCTTGAGTATTGCGTATATTCCATATTTTCCACTGTTACAGGGCCGGGCAATCCTCCGGGTGTATATATCTCTATACGATCATCGAACATAAAGATCCTGATACACGCCTCCTTAAAATTATAATCGCGGTGCACTATGGCGTTAGCGACCGCCTCGCGGACAGCGACCAGAGGATACTCAGGAAGGTCCAGCCTCTTCAAGCCTTCAAACATCCCGCTTAACTTCATATGCCTGACCACAAACTGCTGCGCTTCGTCGATCATCTCAGGTATGGTCGCCCTCAGCTCTTTTCTATCTATTATCGAACCAGCTTTATCCGTACCCTTAAATTTTGCCATGTTTACGCTCGAGGACCACAGAAATCGCTGCGGATCCTTACCAAAGAGCAATAACCCCGCGGTAGAAGGCAGGAGGCTTCCATTGCGCCTGACCAGAATCCCTATATTCTCCAATAAGATCTTTGTGGAGATATCTTTTTCTGATTTAAATCTTTTCTTTCTCTTTTCGATATAATCCTCTATCTTAGCGGAGTCTAGATCGTTATATGTGGCCTTCTCCACTGGCAGGCTATCGCCCCCTACCCCTTTCTTAAAAAGCTTCCGGCCTGGCGACATAGATTGTATCTCGCCAGAGGCAGCCACGCGGACATGCTGGCCATCCCTGATATAACAGTGGCCCTCTGCATAATAAGGTTTATTTTTCCCCGCTTTAACAGAAACAGCCACTATATTTTTCCTGCCGACCTTCCTTATGGCAACTTCGGGAATAACAGGCGGACTGCAACGGTCCTGCCCGATTTTAACCATGTCCTTCTCTATAGACTTTGAGCCGTATATATTGACGCCGACGATTGTTTTTTCTTTAGGGTCGGCCCCGATAATTATCAACCCGCCGCTGGTGTTGGCAAAGCTGACCATTGTCCTTGCCAGGCTTAAAATATCGTTTTCTTTGACCGGTAGATCCGGCCTGAGCTCAACGTCCCGCCTGGGCCCCTGCTTCACCATCTCCTCTATCTGATAGCCTGTCAGATTCACAAAAACTCCTTTGCCTATTGTTCGCTTTCCGCGTTCTTCTCCGCGTCTACCTTAAGCCAATATTCTATTTTATCCAGCTTTTCATAAAAATCATCCAGCGTGGCTTTGCGCTTTAGAACAACATCCCGTTCAGATGGTGCGTCCGGCTGCGATCTCTCTTTACTCACGGTGGTGCTTATATATCCAAAAGTTATCCCTGCCAATACCGATAAGGCTATGACTATGAAATAAGTACTTGTACACACATCCTTAGCTCTGTGCAGGATAAACTCATAGAAAGAGGAATATAAAGACGCCATCTGCCTATCCAGGCTCTTTCCTGTTTTCCCGAGATTTTCGGTCCTGGTTATTACATCTTTTTTGAGAGAATTTAATTTCTGTATTATCGCTTCGCTCTGTGTAAGCTCTCCGCTAAAGACCTTCTCTAAACCCTCGCTGAACAGGACAGGCCTGGCCCTGGTATCTATAAGGAGGTGCTTGATCAATGCTTTAATATATTTTAAATCGAATGGTTTGGTAATATAGTCGAAGACGCCCAGATCGGTCGCCTCCTTTACGGACTTCATTTCTCCGTAACCGGTTATTATTACATTTATTACTGAACTATCGCTCTTTCTAATTCTGCGTATCGTCTCAACGCCGTCTATCCCGGGCATCTTCAGGTCAACCAGGGTCAGATCGACCTTCTTGTTCTTGACTATTTTTATTGCTTTTTCTCCGCTTGCCGCGGTTAAAACCTTATAGCCTTCTTTTTTTAAAACCTTGGATAAGATTTTTCTAACCCCGGCTTCATCATCTATTATTAAAATACGCGGTGCGGTCATAAGAAGGCTTCTTCCTCTTCAGTACCGTTATTGTTCAACTGCGGGTTTCCCTCTATTGGTCTTCTCCGCCATCAAGCTCATCCAGTCATCCAAAATTTTCTTTTTAAACCGCCAGCGCCCGCCAATTTTAAAAGCCGGGATCTTTCCCTGTTTGACCAATTTATACACGGTTATCTTGTGAATAGCCAAATATGCAGCGACCTGAGCGGTATCCAGCAATTCCGGCGTTTCAGGATTCTCTTTCATTTTTCTGCTCTCTTTCTGCCTTATTTTTATCCATCCCCTTTGCGATCCAACTGTCAATGGTGCTCTTCTTAAAGCGCCACTGGCCGCCTATTTTAAAAGCGGGGATGATCCCCGCTTTGATCAGTTTATAGATCGTTATTTTGTGCATAGTCAGGTATTCAGCCACTTCAGGGACGGTCATAATATTATCAGATCTTTTTTTCATATTCATTTTGCGGCGGTATTAAAAACCGGTTTTTTTACTAGTCCGCCTTATCTGTTATATGCTTTCGCTAACTTTTATTAGCTAATGTTATTTATTTATAAAGTTTACACGATATTTATTCATATGTCAAGTTACTGCTATATAAAGCTATTGTTTTTTATAAAGTGGGGTCCAGCGTTAAAATTGCGGGTTTCAGCGGTATGACTATACTACATAACTAAAGAAGCCATAACGGATTAAAGTAATATCTTCAGGCCGAGTCAGCCGGCAAGCTGTTCCGCCGGCAGCTCTATCCTGAATTCAGCTCCTTTGCCCGGCTTGCTATCCACCGTTATGTTACCCTTATGTTCGGTAATTATCCTCTGGCAGATAGAGAGTCCTAAACCAAGGTTTCCCGGGCGCCTGGTAGTAAAAAACGGATCGAATATCTTGTCTATTTGTTCGGGGGCGATACCAGGGCCTGAGTCTTTGAATTCGATCAATATAGACTTACTGTTTTTTATGTTTACTGTTGTTATGGTCAATCTTCCACCGCGAGGCATCGCATATTTGGCATTTATTATTATATTCAAAAAGACCTCTTTAAGCTCATCAGGGTCAATAATCGTCCCGGGTAAAGAAGGGCTTAGGTTCTTAACGATCTTTATCCCCTTCAGTGATATCTGGTATTTTACAAGGTTCAAGACCTCCATTATAATACTATTTACATCAATGGAAGTTCCTTCGTATTTAGACGGGCGGCTGTAGCGCAGGAGCCTCTGAATGATCTTTAAGCAGCGTTTACTTGCCTTGTCTATCTCTATCAGCTCATCCATCATGGGATCGTTCTTTGAGGTGTTGGAGATTAAATATTGAACATTGGCTGAAATCACGGCTAAGGGATTATCCAGCTCGTGCGCAATGCCCGCGGAGAGCTCTCCCAGGGTAGTCATTTTTTCATATATTATCAGCTGTTTTCGCGTCTCCACGCATTTACGGCGAGCGCGTTCTGCCTCTTCATACAACCTCACGTGCCAGATAGCTATAGCCGCCTGGCTGGCGAGAAAGGAAATAAATTTCAGGTCGCCCTTGTCAAATTGAGATTCAGAGCGCAGGCTGTTTATATTAAGCACCCCGATGACCTTATGTTCTATCTTTAAAGGCACCGATATGGCCGATTTAATCTCGTTTTTTTTGGCGAATTTATAAAATCTCTTGTCTTTTCTCAAATTTCCTATAAGAAGAGTGCTCTCTCCTCTTTTGGCTACCCAGCCGGCTATTTCATCGCCGATTTTTATCCTTTTTGTTCTCATGATCTCCTTATCCAGGCCGACAGCCGCTTCTATGCCCAAGGTATGGGTCTTCTCATCCAATAACATCAAAGAACCTGTATTGCCGCCGGAGGCCTCGAGTGAAGTCTCCAGTATTTGCTGCAGTATTTTTTTAAGCTCATACGCGGTCAACATCCTGGCGGCGATATCCAGCAGATCGTCCAGCCCTTCCAGGAAGGTCTTATCAGCGATCTTTCTTCTTTTGTTCTCTTTTGCCCGTTTATTCATCTTTATCTCCTCTTTCTCTTTATAAATATACCGCCTGCTGAGGCATTTTCAGGAAAAAGCCGGCCTTAACCTATAATGTTTAAATAGAGCTTCTCCATTTCATCGGTTATCTTCTTCCAATTATAATGCTCCCGGATGCGGGTCCGGGCCCGCCCTCCGGCATCTTCCACCAGATCGGGGTTGGACAGCAGATATTCCAGTCTTTCTTTAAGGTCCTTTGTGTCCTTTGTCCTGAATGAGAATCCCGAGCTGCCTATAGCCTCCATATTTTCCGCTATATCACTCACAAGGCAGCACCTCTTATGGCCCATCGACTCCAGAAGAGAGATCGATAAACCTTCTATCTCGGAAGGGAGAACGAATAAATAGGCGTTGGACAGGATCTCTTCTTTTTGAAGGCCGTATAGAGGCCCGGTAAATATTATTCTCTTATCTTCCCCGGCCATATTTTTTAAACGCCGGATATATTTATCTGTATAACTCGTTCTCCCTGTGATAATCAGCCTTCTGTCAGTATCGATATTCCTGAAGGCCTCTATAAGATAATGAACGCCTTTCTGAGGCGCAAGCCTGCCCAAGTAGAGGATATGTCTTCTATCCTCCGATTCGCGCGCGCCCGCTGACTGCAGGTTGTCGGCGGTATTTGCTCCGTTCGCGATGTAACGGACTTTCACTTTGTGTTTTTTACTGTAGTACTCAAGCAAAGTCCTCGATACTACGACCGTCCTGTCAGGAAATCTGGCCGAAGTCCATTCGCAGAGCTTTAAGAACAGCCTGGCGGGGATACCCCACTTCCGGGCCTTCCAATCCAGGCCCTGAACGGTAACAACGGATTTTTTCGAGAATATCCTGGGCAGGACAGAGAATATCGAAGAACCCAGGCCATGGTAGTGGATTATCTGGTAATCCTTAAAGACGGCGTACAGGCTGGACAGCAGGCTATGGCTTAATGTCTCCAGATGCTTTGTCGGAATATACGGCAGATACTCAAGCCTTACGCCCTTGAAAACTTCGTCTTTGCGCTCAGAGTATCCCGAACGGCAAAATACCGTCACCTCGTGCCCTTTATCAGCCAAACGGCGACTCAGCTCTTCCACATAAGTATCTATGCCGCCATAGCTGGCGGGGATACCTCTCTGTCCGATCATCGCTATCTTCATTTACTTTCCTTTATCATCGCCCTATCTGCCCGAATTCAGCGGCACCGGAACACGGCCGCCATAAGCGAATAGAACCGAAGAATATAAATCCTTTAACTTCTTGTAGTGATCACTGGGGCTGTATTCCGCTTCGGCTTTCCTCCGGGCGTTATGCCCCATATCCAGGCATAATTCAGGACGGTCGATGAGATACTGCATCTTTTCGGCCAGGGCCTCAACATTACCCGGTTCGAATAATAAACCGTCGACTCCGTCGTTTATTATCTCCGGGACCGGACCCAGCCCTGAACCGATCACCGGCTTGCCCATGGCAAAAGATTCTACAATAGTAAGGCCGAATGACTCGTATGCTTCAGAGGGAAAAACGGTGAAGGCGGCGCCGGCCAGGATGGTCTTTAGTGCCCGGTCGTTTTGAAAACCGAGGAATTTCACATTGCTTAAATTATGGTCTTCCGCAAATCTTTGCAATTCCGTTTTTAAGGGGCCGTGGCCGGCTATACAGAGCGTGGCCCCTCTTGTCTTCCTCATTGCCTGTAGCAAAGTCATCAGCCCTTTGCCTTCGGCCAGCCTCCCAAAATAGACAATGTAGCCGGAATCGTTATAAGGCGGTAAATATTTACCGGTATCGACGAAAACAGGCATGTACACAAGCTTCTTCCCGTCAAATCCGTAATCGATCAGGATATCTCTCATAAATCTGCTTGGCGCTATAAATACATCTATGTTATTCTCGTAGATCCTGGTCAGCTTATGAATGGAGGTTTTCAGGGCCGAAAGAAGGCTCGCCTGAAAGGAACCCTTATGGCACCTCTTTAACGCGGCGCGCAGATATATCCCGTCCTTGCAGGCCTTGCAGGTCCGGCCGTTGAAAAACAGGGTATAATTGGGGCAGACAAGGTCAAAATTATGAATGGTATGCACTGCCGGAATTCCGCATTCCTTAATAACGGGCAGGACTGAAGATGAAATCCCATGATGGATCACATGAATGTGCGCAAGCTGAGGCCTTGTCTTTTCTATCAAGGTTTTTATTCTTTTCTTCGCTTCAAAAGAATATAAAACCCGTGTCAGGATCCTGGGGTAATCGGCCAGGCTTTTGCGGCCGAAGAAATCGACATAATTTAAAAAGAACGGCTCAAAAGGCGTATAGGAATTCAGCCTGTTTTTTACGGAAAACGGTATGACTTCCCCGCCTTGAGACTCTATCAGCCTGTTCAGCTCAAAAAAATGCCTGTCCGCGCCGCCTGCTATATGATATCGGTTGTGTATCTGTAATATTTTCATTTAGCTTTACATGTATCCCAATGTCTCCAGCCTCTGTTTTATCCTTGACGATTCTTCCGGCGAATAGGGCACTCGTTCTCTCTCAGGCAATATCCCTTTATCATCGATATATTTTATTGGGTTTTTGTCCCTAAAGTTTTCTGTAAATATCCCCTCCATCACCCTGCCGTCCATGCTTAAAGGGATTTTTTCGCCCATAGAATAAAGGACCGTGGGGGCCAGGTCGGCTATGCCGGCTTCGCTGAGTTTCCCTCCCTTCCGGATATTGGGCCCCTTGGCGGCAAATATCCCCTCTATTCTATGCGTTCCTGACCATGGCATTATATCAGAAGAGGCGGCGTTCCTTTTGGTATTTCCCGGAATTTCAGGAAAGACCGCTTCTTCGGCAAAATCGATGATTACATCAGCCAATCTATCAACATATTTACCGCTATAGGCCTCTTCTCTCTTATATGCGGCCTTAACGAGCTTTTCACCTGTTGGTGACCTCAAACTGCTGAGTTTATTCTTCAATAGATCCCGTAAGTTTTCATACTCTTCTCCGGGCCTGACTATTCCCCGGGGCTCTCTCTTTTCCAGATTGATCCATATGTTCTTGCTTAAGCAGACAGACGGCAGGACATAGGCCCTGGTCCGGGGCCAGTCTACCCCGCTCAGGAACGATCTGGAAATAAAATTTTTTGCCTGCGCAAAAAACATGGATTTCAAATACCGCTTTATTTCCGGGCTTATATGTCTTTTTATACCGGTCATTATGCGCTCAATATGCGGATCAAAGATCGTCGATCTTCCGCTTTTTAACTTCATAAAACCATTCTCGCACAGCCATCTATTTAATGACAGGGCGTTATTGAGATCGAGCGGGCCCATGCCATGATCAGAGATCAACATTACAGTTACATCCTTTTCAGTTTTACTGAGGATATCGCCGGTAAGGCGGTCCATGTCTTCGTAAGTCTTAAAAATAGCATCCCTGTAAGCTTCCGCCCCTTTCTCATCATACTGGGGATGGCGCCCATCCATACAATGCCAAAAAAAATGCCCCACCCTGTCCGGGGCCGTAAAGACCATCATAAAAAAGTCCCATGGATATTTCTCCATAAGATATAAAGCGACGTCTTTTCGTTTTTCTTCCACCGACCGGATATTCTGCAGGATCCTGCCCGCCGTGCTGTATTTCAGGCTCCCCTGAAGAGGATATTCAACAACATAGTCGCCGAACCGTTTCTCTATTTCGGCGAGGACCCCCCGGGGATAGGCAAAATCAGACCTTACGTCCGGGGCATTTACGCCGGGGAGCAGTATGCCGTTAAACTCGTCGGGAGGATACGTAAACGGGATATTTATAAGAATGGATCTTTTATCTCCGCCCAGGAGTGACCATAGGGGTTCGGCCTTTCTAAACGAAGCGTTTATAAATCGCTGGGAATAGTCCCTCGGCTGGAATTCGAAAAAATTAGGGATCCCGTGCTTGCCTGGGTTTTTGCCTGTGGTTATTGTTGTCCAGGCTGCGGCAGAATTATAATTATGCACCGAATTGCATACAGAAGAAACCCCTTCATTTATAAGGCGCGAGATGTTCGGCAGCCTTCCCTTCCAGGCCATAGGCAAGATTATATCAAAGGTGGCGCTATCCAGCCCTATAACTAAAACCTTTTGCCTTATATTTCTTTTCATCCCGCTTCTCCGTTGTCTTATCCTTTTTCAAGAGGGGGATCCGGGACGCGCCCCCCTTCCTGCGCGTTACCGCGCCATGATCCCGGTCTAGATATAACCGATGGACTTTAACTTATTTTCAATCGCGTCTTTTTCTTCCTGGGAATAGATTTCGGGCCCGGTCTTAATGAAAGGCTCTTCGGCCCGAGAATGCCGGACGGGATTTGCCTTCATAAAAGACCCGTTGAATATGTGATCCAGAACTCTGCCATCCATGTTTTTGGATACAGGCAAACCCAGACAATGGAGTACGGTTGGCGCAACATCGGTTATCTGGGCCTTGTCAAAATTCCCGGTATTTTTTATATGAGGGCCTCTGGCTAAGAAAATGCCGGCCCTTCTGTGTTGGCCGGAAAGCCGCATATACCTGTGTCTATCCGAGAATGGGTAGGCGGCATCTGCCCTGTCAGGCCACACCGCTGTCATGTCACCTAAAAATCTCTCCCGCCATTCGATTATTATATCCGGCGCGGATCCCAGATATTTGCCCCGGTAAAGTTCCTCTCTTTTATAAGCCTTCTTGATCAGTCCTTCGCCGGTCTCGGGGAGTTTTATCTCTTCGAGCCGCTTGATGATCTCTTCTCTCAGGGCTTCATATTCAGCGCCGGGCTCTACAGTGCCCCTCGGCTGGCGGCCTTTCCGGTTTATTACTATAGACGTGGATATCTTCTCCCCAAAAGGACTATAGGCCTTTGTATTGCGCCAGTCGACACATGAAAGAAGATACCGGCTCTTCGCGTCTTTCTTCGCCTTATTGATCAATTTGTAAAGCTTGAGCCTCTTCGCCTTATCTATAACAGGCTTGAGGCTAAGGTAGCTGTTAAGAAGCAGCCTCCACGCCTTATCCTTTAAGGCCTCTTTAGGTAGCTTTAGATATCCTTCCTGATTTAACCATAGATTCAGATCAAGGTATGGGCAGGTTCCATGGAACGGCCCCATACCATGGTCGGAGACGATGATTATTGTTACTTCCCGGCCCAGGCCCGAAATGATAGTCTCGATGGCTTTATCCAGCTTCTCATAAGTCCTCCTTATCGCGTCCCTATACCCCCGGCTCCTTTTTTCGCTGAAGCGGGCGTGATCGCTGTCCATACAATGCCAGAATATATGCGGCATCCTGTCGGAAGCGACGAAGACCACACTGAGAAAATCCCAGGGGTATCTATCCATTAGATACCTTGTAACCTCGGCCCTTTTTTCAACAGTACGTTCCATAGCCTTCAGGATCTTATCGGCTTCTCTGTAGCTCGTCTTTCCCCAAAATGAAGGCTCTATCTCGTAACCGCCGACATATCTTTGTATCTCGTCATAAAGCTGGGCGGGATAGGTAATATCGGCCGGCCCTCCCGGCGAGCCTGCCCCGGCTATGAAGAAACCGTTAACATTTTCAGGAGGGAATGTAAACGGGACATTTATAACGCCCACCTTAAAGCCGCGCTCGCTCAATGTGGTCCATAACGGCTTTGCTTTACAGGACCTTAGGCTTACAACCCCTGTGTCATAATCTCCCCTCTTCAATGCCCTCAAGCCAAATATACCGTGTTTACCGGGGTTTGTGCCGGTAACTAAACTCGCCCAGGCTACAGTCGATACGTATGGAACTGTCGAAATCAACTCTCCATGCACTCCCTCATCTAAAAACCTGGCTATGGTAGGGAGCCTCCCCTCTCGGACCAGGGGCCTTATCAGATCCAAGGTCGCCCCGTCCAATCCTATCAGCAGCACCTTCTTGCGTTTATTCACCCCTGGAATCCCTCCATATGCGGCGATAAGCCTTGAATGCGCCTTGTAGCGGTTCAAGCCTTAGCTCTTTGGCCGCCCAATAGCCCGCCCTCAGGATTTCCCCGATCCTTGACCATAATAGCGCGGTTTTGTTGAGAAATGACTTACGCATATTTTTTTTGAAAAAGTAATCGTGATAATAGATTATCATATATGTACGGACGCTTATCGGCAACCTGGCTTCTCTCGCATTCTTATGATATATCCTCGCCTGCGGGCTTTGTATAAGTTTATATCTTTTGCTTACCCTGAATGAAAGATCCACATCCTCCATGCATTCAGCAGCAGGCAGGTGTTCATCAAAATGAAATTGGCCGAACACATCTTTTTTGAAAAAAGCGGCTACCGTGGAAATACACTCCACTTCTCTTGCGCCAGCTCCTGGGTTGTTGCAAAAAGCCGGATAGCCTGAGCGCTGTATTCTCCCTTTACCGTCAAAACGCGACAGCATAAAGGTTCTCCAGAATAATCTCTTCAGCCGGGGTATCTCAATATTTCCCTCGTTTATTGCCCCCACTCCGCCAAGATCGTTGTCTTCCAAAAAGTGGGCCTTTATATTCTCCAGGCACCGTTTATCCATGACAGCATCGTCGTCTATAAAACCGGCTATCCGGCCTGTCGAGTTCTCGATGCCGGCATTCCTCTGCCTTGCTATTCCTGAATCAGGCGCCAGGCGGATATACTTCAGCCTTATCGGCCCCTTAGACTGCCAAGACCCGCAGATATCCTCTGTATGGCTCCCCCGGCTTACATCTACAATAACTACCTCCTTAGGAAGCAGGGATTGCCTCCGGATCGATCCGAGGCACTCTTCCAGATCCCGGGGCCTGTCCTTTGTAACTATGATTATAGATATATCCATAATATGACGGCTTCAATCCCTGGAGCGGCGACAGGCCTGCCTTCGTTGCGCAATCGCTTCGGCAGAACCTGTCAGCGCGCCCAAGATCAGAATAAACGTAAATCCTCCATACGCAGTAACTGAGTCATGAAACATAGTTGCCAGCATCCAACTTGCCAAAAGCGCGAGATATGAACTGGCCAGGATCTTAAAATACCTGTCGCGGCTGTTTCGATACACCCGGAGGGCCTGCTTTGCCAGGATAAACAAAACGGCAAGACATGAGATCAAGCCTAACAGGCCAAACTCTATGGCCAATGTGAGATATCCGTTGTGAGCCCCTTTATCTAAACCGGATGCGGCGAATATCAGGTCCCGCGAAACCCCTCCTCCCTGCCCGAACAGGATCTTTGGGAAAACAAGGGGAAAGGCGTGCTTAAAATGGTGTATGCGCCAGGCCAGGGCGGGTTCTAACGGCCCTGAGATCGACTTCAGGGTGGGCTCCAGTCTCTGCCAGACCCCCGGGGTCAATGCCGCCGCAGCCAGAATAAATACAAGCAGCCACAATACGCCCCTTCTGCGGATCAAAAGACCGAAAAGAACAATCATCAACAACGCCCCAAACCAGGCCACCCTGGTGAATGTCATATATAACGCGCCCAGAGCCGCTAAGCCGGCAATCCCGGCCGAAATATTTGCCGTCCTGGAAGTGCCGCCGAACAAAAGGACGAGCGCGGCGGATAAACAGACCATCATATAATTGCCGACATTGGCGGGGGACTTGAATGTTGAATAAATTCTGGTAAAATCTATCGGGAAATTCATACCGGTTTTGTTAATATACTGCCAGACGCCTATTGCGATGGGTACGGTTGAAGAAAAGACTATGGTCAGGAGCAATCTGTTGATCTTGGGCTTATCACAGAAAATATCCAGGACTATTACATAAAGCACCAGCATGCTGAAAAGCCTGTGGGCCCAACGCGCGCTCTGCAGTTTATCAGGCGAGTGGAATGCGGAGATAACGGAAGCCAAGATCAATAAGGAAAAAGGGCCTATTATGGGAACCGACCTTAAATTAACTCTCCTTTGCAGAATGTAAAGGCTTCCTGCAAAGGTCAACGATAGATTTAAAGCTCCCCCGATGCCGATCGAGACAGCGCCTATCTCCAGCTGGCTCAACCATAACAGATTTATGACCGCCACAAATGACAGGACGGCATATTCCGGGCGCTCAAGGAAAAAAAGAGAAAATAGAAGGCACGCGAGCAGGCCGAAGAACCAGATATAACCGCCTGTATAGATCAAGAATGCCGAAGCCGCGCCTAAGGCCAGGGCTATAAACGGGATAAGCCGATACCGCTTTTCTATGATAAGGGTTGAATGGGACATCTTTTAATTAAAGGCCCTCTTATTTCTTTTGACAAGCCGCCAGGCCAATTACCAAAAAGATAGAGACAAGAAAGCCCGCCAGCCCCGCCAGTCCCAGGGATAAGACTATGTTTGGCGTTATGCGCGCGCTGGGCTCAACCGCTTTAGAGGCAAAGGCCGCTTGAGGGGCTCTCTCTTTGAGCATTAACCTGACCTGGCCCGCTTTTTGGCGAAAAAGTTCGTATGAGAACCTGGCGTCTTCAAGGTCTCTGTTTAAAGATATCTCTTTTAGCTGTATCTTGAGCGGCCTGGTTCCCTCTTTAAGAGAGCCTTTAAACTGAAGAAGGTCCCGTTCTGCCTTTTCTAAATCCGCTTTCGAGGTTTCGAATTCCCCGATCATAACCGCGTGCATCTCCTTCAGCTGCAAAAGATAAAATTCGTTGAACTTCCGCACAAAAAGCTCTCCCCAGGTATTCACAATATCTGACGCAAGGCCGGGGTCCCCCTTAACCCGGGCCAGGAGCGTTAGTGCGGGTGCGTAATGGACGGCATTGTAAGACCTTTTCTCCTCTAACCGCTCGACTTCCAGCAGCTCGTCGAGTCTTTTAACCGTCATCTCATCCAGCCTCAGCTTATCTATTATCCCTTTCAAGATCTCCTGCCCCTTCAGTATCTCCTGCCATACCCTGAGAGAAACATCCATATCGTTTTGCTTCGTGACAAATCCCGATAGAGAAGGCTGGCCGGACTCGATTATTGTGACGGATTCCGGCAGAAGCTCTGTCATTATGACAGGGTTGCGGATACACAGTATCGCCTCGGCTTCATAGACATCCGGCAAAAAAAGGCTCAAGCCGCCGGCCGCCAGAGTTGAAATAAGTACGGCTGAGATAATCCATTTCTTTTGTTTTATTATCACATCCAGATAATCTTTAAGACAAGGCGCCATCTCCCGCATCTTTTATCCCTCCTGGTAAACTTTTTGGCGATACTGCCTCCGCCGATTAAACCCGTTCTTTATTTTCACAACAAACAACGGCTTGGTAACAGTGAGTTTATAGATAAATCTGTTCAAGGTTCTTATAAAAAACATGTCGTAAATAATAAACAGCGCCCTGGTCCACACCTTGTCCCTATGGGCCGCGAAAAGCCTGACAAGCCATCCGGGTGTGCGCGGCGCGGCCGCGATCAGCCTGTTTAAATATGTCCGGCCGGGCTTGCCGTATTCGAAGGTATATCCGTTTCTGTCCTCTGTAAAAAGTCCGTCATTTTTTGCCGTCCCGGTCAATTCTGTCGAGGGAAAGAACGCCATGGAAAAGGTCTGAAGCCAGTACGGTTTGGGTAACGCAGCCAATGTGTTTATTATCTGGATCAGCCCCTCTTTTTTTTCATAGGGATTGTCAATGATGACATCATACCGCCCAGTCACATCATATTCACGCAAGGCCTTTGCCGCTCTTAGGACATCCTTATGAGCGCACGGCCTCTTAAATATATCTTTATTAACCCTGTCGCTGCCCTGTATTCCCAATTGCAGGAATTCCAGTCCGGCGTCTTTTAACCTGGAAGTCCTCTCCGGAGTTACGGCTTCAGGGAAAGATTTACAGGTAAAGGGCAGATTAACATGTTTTTTATACATTGCGGCGAACTTATCCAGAAACTCATCTCCTGATAAGAGAAAATTGTCGTCCTGAATACTTATGAATTCCACAAAGCCGAGTTTGTCCTTTACATATACAAGTTCGTCCATGAGGTGTTCCGCGCTTCTCTTTCTTATATGTCCGCCTTTGCCGCTATAGAGCCTCTTGAAATACGGATTACAGCAGTACGCGCAATCAAACGGACAGCCTCTCGTCATCAATACATTGTATTTAGCGCCGTTGCCGAAAGAATGTTTGCGATACAGCGGGAAAGTCAATCTCGTTATTACGCTGTTATCGAGGCAATAGCAACTTTGCCAATCCCATCGGGGAAACGGGAGTTTATCCATATCTGAGGTATACGGCCTTACCCCGTTTCTGATAATGGCGCCGTTATTTTTAAACCAGAAATTCCTGGTATCGTAGTAGAATTGGCCCCTTTCGATCTTATCTGTCAGTTCAAGCATCGCCTCTTCCCCTTCACCAAGACAGACCATATCCGCGTAATGCAATGACTCCTCGGGCATGAGTGTCGGGTGTATCCCGCCCCAAACAATTGAAATATCCGGAAAACGCGATTTTATCCACCCGCTCAATCTAGCGCATCTGCTAAAATTAAAGGTCATAAGGCTCAGGCCGATAATATCGGGGCTTACCGATTTGACCAAATTGAGAACCTGGTCGATCTCTTTTCTGGTTTCAGGGCGGCTCAAAGGTAAAAAGAGCACGTTTACATCATGGCCGTTTTCACTTAAATATGTGGATACATTCAGAAGGCCCAGAGGTTGGATCTGATTTAAGGCCGAAATTAAAAGCAATTTCAATAGATACTACCCCCATCGTAAAAGCTTCAACATCAAAATAACGAGCGTCTTTGCTATGATCTTAAGATCAAGCCGGAGTGACCAATTATCTATGTACTCCAGGTCCAGTTCTATCAGTTTATTGAAGTCGAGATCATCTTTTACGCACCTTAACTGCCTCAAGCCGGTTATGCCGGGCTTTACAGCGAGCCGTCTGCGCTGCCAATGTTGATACATCCGCGCCTGTTCCAGCATATGGGGCCTTGGCCCAACCAGGCTCATCTGGCCGCGGATCACATTCCACAACTGCGGTAATTCATCGATATAGGTCCTCCGGAGGAATTCCCCGAATTTCGTGGCATATAAACCATGATCTATAGATCTGAACTTGTACATAGTAAAGCTCTCGCCAAAAAACCCCGCCCTCTTCTGCCTAAAGATTATAGGCCCTTTTAATGTAACCTTAACAGCGACCGCCACTAATAAGAAAACCGGGGAGAAAAAAAGTAAGAAAAATGAGGCAAAAAAAAGGTCAAACGCTCTCTTTGAATAAAATTCAGGGCTAATGGTGTAAGGGGCGCGTTTCCTTCGCGCGTAAGCTTTCTTCTTAGGAGTTATAGCCTCTAAGACCCGTATCATATAAGGGTATTCT
>CAZKWI010000003.1:0-47189 GCA_964556455.1 uncultured Planctomycetia bacterium
ATACAATAGTATGATAGCGGGAGAGGGCAGGATAATATGAAAATTATGGATTTTTTGAACACAAAGGCAGTGACCGTGGGCATAAAGTCTAAGGACAAGAAAGGCGTCATCAAGGAGCTGGTAGACCTCCTGGTTGAAAGCGGCGACATAAAGAAGCCCGATGAATTGGTAAAAGTGCTGATGGCGAGAGAGACGCTCGGATCCACCGGCATAGGCCAGGGCATAGGCATACCTCACGGCAAATCCGCGAACGTCAAGAAACTGATCGCATCTTTCGGCCTCTCGAAGGAAGGCGTGAATTTCGACTCCCTGGACGGAGAGCCCACTCACATATTCTTCCTTCTCGTGGCCCCGGAGGAATCGGCCGGGCCGCACCTTAAAGCGCTGGCGAGGATATCGCGCCTTCTGAAAGATAAATACTTCCGCGACATCCTCCTTAAGGCAGGCAGTCCGGAAGAGATACTGAATATCATAAAGAGCGAGGATACAAAGAAGAGTTGAAGATGCAGCCTTTGAAGTGGCTATTCCCGGGAATGCTTGTAAAGAGATGGGTCTTTCTCGGTATCATTGGCATCATAATGATATCTATGGGTTTTGCCATAATCATATCAGAACAGATACCTGCCAGCAAGACCGGGGCGAGCGGTATAATAGTTTTTGGTATAATAATAGTCATCACCAGCGTAAAGAGGATGATCAAATCACTCCTTACCGTATTCCCTCAGCAGGGCCGGCAAAAGGACCTGGTGGACCTGGTTTATAAGAAGAGACAACTTGCCAGGAGTTTTAGTATAGTCGCTCTTGGAGGAGGGACGGGGCTTTCAACGCTGCTCCACGGCCTTAAAGAGTACACAGGCAACATAACGGCGATAGTGACCGTGGCGGACGACGGCGGTTCCTCAGGAAGACTGCGCGAAGAGTTCGGCATGCTGCCCCCGGGTGATATAAGAAACTGTCTGGTCGCACTGGCGGACGCCGAGCCTCTCATGGGAAAGCTCTTCCAGTTCCGCTTCAAGCAGGGCGAGGGTCTGAAGGACCACAATTTCGGCAATCTCTTCATAACGGCCATGCTTAAGGTCACGGGAGATTTTGAAAAGGCCGTGAAAGAGTCCAGCAAGGTATTAGCGATCCGCGGGAGCGTAATACCGTCAACTTTATCCAAAGTGACACTGGAGGCGGAATACAAGGACGGAAGGCGCACTATCGGCGAGAGCAATATACCTCAGCCATCAGCACCTATAAAGCGGCTTTATATAAAACCGGCCGAATGCCCCGCCACCCGCGATGCTGTTGATGCCATAAAGAAGGCAGACATAATATTGCTGGGCCCGGGAAGTCTCTATACCAGCATAATGCCCAATATTCTCATCTCAGATATACACAGGGAGCTCGCCGCTTCGAACGCCATGAAGGTATATATATGCAATGTCATGACCCAGCACGGGGAGACGGATGGCTTCAAGGCCAGCGATCATCTTAAGGCCATAATCGCGCATACCAGCCCTGGAGTGGTTACGCATTGCATAGTGAACGACGGTAAGGTGCCGGTCAAGCTGCTCGGCAAATACAAGGCGGAAGACGCTTACCCTGTGGAGGCGGACACCGATATGATAAAGAGGATGGGGTACAAAGTTATATCGGGCGGCGTCGTAAGCATGGAAAACTATATCAGGCATGATCCCACGAAACTGGCAAAGATAATAAACGACCTAGCCGGCGGCAGGAAGAGGCATAACGGGAGAACCAATGGTAGTAAAGAAGAAAATAACCATTAAGAACAAGCTGGGCCTCCACGCTAGGCCGGCCGCTTTGTTTGTTCAGACGGCGAATAAATACGACTGCGATATCACCGTAAAAAAAGACGCCGAAGAGGTGAACGGTAAGTCCATAATGGGCATAATGATGCTGGCAGCAGGCAAGGGCGACGTTATCCGTATAAAGGCGGACGGCGATGACGCTGACAAGGCATTGGACGAGCTTGTGAAGCTGCTTTCCGGGAGCCTTGACAAGAAGGGTAACATTCTATAGAAGAGGGGCGACATTGATAAAGAGAAAGAACAAGATGTTGATGTTGAAAGGTATACCGGCTGCCCCGGGGATCACCATAGGCAGGGCATATCTTCTTGACTCAGAAGAGATAAGTGTAGTAAAGCGGAGAATAAGGGTAGAGGATATCCCCGCGGAAGTCATACGCTTCAGGAACGCCCTGTCTAAAACAAAAAGAGAGATCCTCGCCATTAAAGAGAAGATATCCAAAGAGATGGGCGTCGAGCACGGGGAGATATTCAGCGCCCACATACTGGTCCTGGAGGATGTCGTCCTCATAGACGAAGTCCTCGCTAGGCTTAAAAAGGAAAAGGTCTGCGTAGAGGCCGTATTCCTGGAAGTCATAAAAAAGTATATAAACGCCTTCCTTAAGATGGATGACGAGTATCTCAGGGAAAGGATAAGCGATATAACGGATGTAGGCAAGAGGATCCTTAAGAATATAGTGGGCGTGCAGACGAACGTATTGAGCGAGCTCAAAAAACCCGCCGTAGTCATAGCCTACGACCTTTCCCCCTCAGATACGGCCACCATGCATAAGAAGAATGTAATAGGCTTTGCTACTGACATAGGCGGACGGACATCGCACACCGCCATCATGGCCAAGTCGCTCGAGATACCGGCCGTCGTAGGCCTTGAAGGGGTAACGAAGAAAGTAAAGAACGGAGACCTTATTATAGTCGACGGCATAAACGGCGCCGTTATAATAAAACCCGACAGGAACACGGTCAGGAGATACGAGGCGGAAAAGAGGGCCTTTGCGACCTTCGAGAAGACGCTCGCTGCGCTGAGGAACCTTCCCGCGAAGACCAAAGACGGCCACAAGGTGATCCTATCGGCAAATATAGAGCTGCCGGAAGAGATACCTTCCCTTAAGTACCACGGGGCCGAAGGCATCGGTTTATACAGAACAGAATATTTTTACATGAACAAACCGGGTTTTCCCACGGAAGAGGAGCAGTACAATTCTTACAAAGAAGTGGCTGAGAAGATGTCTCCCGATTCCACCATCATCAGGACACTGGATCTCGGCGGCGATAAATTCCTGTCACAGCTTGATGTGCCCAAGGAGATGAACCCGTATCTCGGATGGAGGGCGATAAGGTTCTGCCTGGCGAAACCGGATATTTTTAAGATACAGCTGCGCGCTATACTGAGGGCTTCGGTGTATGGAAAGCTCAGGATAATGTACCCTATGATCTCGGGACTGGAGGAGCTTAGGAAGGCTAATAAGATACTCGAAGAGGTGAAGAACGAGCTCAAGAGGCGCAGAATAGCCTTTGACAAGGATATCGAGGTAGGGGCCATGATCGAGGTGCCTTCGGCAGCGATCACTTCGGATATCCTGGCGGACGAGGTCGATTTCTTCAGCATAGGCACGAATGACCTTATACAGTATGCACTGGCAGTCGACAGGGTGAACGAGAAGATAGCCTATCTGTACGAGCCCGCGCACCCGGCTGTATTGAGGCTTGTAAAGAATATCATAGACAACGGACATTCCAAAGGCATATGGGTAGGGATGTGCGGAGAGATGGCCGCGGTCCCTTCACTCGCGTTAGTGCTGCTCGGAATGGGCCTTGACGAATTCAGCATCTCTCCTATAGTGCTGCCGGAGATAAAGAAGGTCATAAGGTCCGTAACGTTCAATGAGGCAAAAAGAATAGCACATAAGGCGCTGACGCTCTCTACGGGCTCTGAAGTTGAGAGTTATGTGACCTCAAAACTGAAAGAACTTATGCCTGGTTTCAAGTCAAAGATGAAGATTAGCTCAGGGAGGCAATAATCTGATGGGACTCAATACTGACCAGATAGCGAAGCTCGACAGATCAAACATGCTCGACCTTTTGCTGAATTTCCCGAAACAGCTTAAGGACGCCAAAGAGATAGGTAACGGCATAAAGCTTACGGGAAAGATGGAATTCTCAAAAGTAGTATTTACCGGACTCGGCGGTTCAGCCATCGGGGCGGACCTCATAAGGTCGTTCGTTTCCGGGGAATGCAAGGTCCCTATCTTTGTGAACAGGGACTACACCCTGCCGGAATTCGTGGATAAGGATACGCTCCTTATAGTATCGAGTTATTCCGGGAATACCGAAGAGACGCTGAGCGCGTATAAAGAGGGGCTTGAGAGAAAAGCTAAGATCGTAGCGATAAGTACGAACGGCAAGTTAAAAGAGATGGCGCAAAAAGACGGATTTCCCTTTATATCGATACCCGCGGGACTGCCGCCGCGCTGCGCGCTGGGATATTCCTCCATACCGATAATAGTACTCTTGTCGAAACTCGGAGTTATTTCCGACAAATCCGCCGACATAAACGCGGCCTCTGCGCTCATGGCAAGCCTCAGGGACGAGGTCCTTTCTCCGGGTGTGGACGAGGGCAAAAATATCGCCAAAAAGATCGCAAAGTCACTTTTGAATAAGTACGCTATTCTTTACGGCGCGAACCAGCATATAGATGTGGTGCTGACCCGCTGGAGAGGGCAGCTGGCGGAAAATTCCAAGGCCCTGTCCGCTACGCATGTATTCCCGGAGATGAATCACAACGAGATAGTGGGCTGGCGCAACCCTGCTAATCTTATGAAGGACCTTGTGGTCATAATGATAAGGGATTCCGGGGACCATCCGCGCACCGCGAAGAGAATGGATATATCGAAGTCCATAATACAGAAGACCGGGGCGGAGATAATAGAGGTCAATTCAAAAGGCGAGGGGCTGCTTGAGCGGATATTTCTTCTGATATACATGGGCGACTTTGTAAGCCTCTACCTGGCTATACTCAACGGCGTCGATCCGACGCCGGTAGACAGCGTAACATACCTGAAGAACGAGTTAGCGAAAGTTTAGGACACTTAAATGAAGGCACTGATATTAGCGGCGGGTTACGCCACGAGGCTCTATCCGCTTACACTGGATAAGCCGAAACCGCTCCTTAAGGTAGGCCAAAAGACAATAACCGACCGCCTGATGGAAAAGATAGACGGGATCGGCGAGATAGACAAGGTGTATATAGTAACGAACGAAAAGTTCGCGCCTAATTTTGAGGCCTGGGCGAAAGAGAGTTCCTACAGCAAGCCTATTAAGGTAGTGAATGACCGTACGCTCACGAACGAGACCCGTCTAGGGGCCATAGGCGACATAGAACTGGTAATAACCGAAGGCGGTATCACCGATGACCTGCTCATCCTGGGCGGGGATAACCTCTTTGATTTCGCGCTGGAAGACTTTATACAATTCGCCCGCCGAAAGAAAGGCGCCGCTGTAGCACTGAGAGATGTCGGCGACCTTAAAGAAGCGAAGAAGTACGGCGTGGTCAGCATAAATGAGAATAAGAAAGTGCAGGAATTCGCCGAAAAACCAGAGAAGCCAAAGTCGACACTGGCCGCGATGTGCCTGTATCTCTTTCCGGCCGCGACGCTGCCTTTGGTCAAGGATTATCTCGGTACAGGCAGGAACAAAGACGCACCCGGATATTACCTGAGCTGGCTGGCGGATAATACGGATCTTTACGGTTATGTTTTTAAAGGTGAGTGGTTTGATATAGGGGATAAGAAGCTGTTGAAGCTGGCGGATGAGATTTACAAAAAGAGGGAGGGGTAGGAAGAATGGGAAAAGTAAAAGTAACGAAGGCGCCGGATTATTACTTTACCTCAGAGAGCGTCACGGAGGGGCATCCGGACAAGGTCTGCGACCAGATATCGGACTCAATACTGGACGCTATATACGAGCATGATCCCCAGGGCAGAGTTGCATGCGAGGCCATGGTGACGACAGGACTTGCTTTCGTAGCGGGCGAAGTAACGACTTCCTGCTATGTTGACATACCGAAGATAGTAAGAAAGACCATAAAAGATATCGGCTATACTCACGCCGTGTACGGATTTGATTATCTTACTTGCGGCGTCGTGACCTCTATCCAGGGGCAGTCTCCCGATATCGCGATGGGCGTGGATACGGGTGGCGCGGGCGACCAGGGAATGATGTTCGGGTACGCCACTGACGAGACCCAGGAGCTTATGCCGTTGCCCATAATGATGGCGCATAAGCTTACAAAGCGTCTTACTCAAGTGAGAAAAGAGAGGATCCTGAAATACCTGAGGCCTGACGGAAAGAGCCAGGTTACCGTGGATTATCGCGGCGGGAGACCCAGGCGCATAGAGGCCGTGGTCATAAGCGCGCACCATGATCATAAGATAGAGATGAAACAGATGACCGCTGATATAAAGTCCTATGTGATAAAGCACATCATACCCAAGCACCTGATGGATAAAAATACCAAGATATTCGTGAACCCCACCGGCAGGTTCGAAGTGGGCGGGCCGCAGGGCGATTCGGGCGTTACAGGGAGAAAGATAATCGTCGACACGTACGGCGGCGTAGGCTCCCACGGCGGGGGTGCCTTTTCCGGCAAGGACCCGACAAAAGTGGACAGGTCCGCTTCTTACATGGCCAGATATGTCGCCAAGAATATAGTGGCGGCAAAGCTGGCGAAGCGCTGCGAGATCCAGATAGCGTACGCCATAGGCGTGCCTGAGCCTGTTTCGGTCATGGTCAATTCACACAGGACCGGCAAGATATCCGACGATAAACTAAGGAAAGCCGTATTAAGGACCTTTAACCTTACACCGTACGGGATATTGGAACACCTGAAGCTGAGGCGGCCTATATACAAACAAACGGCCGCGTATGGCCATTTCGGCAGGGAAGAGGAAGGTTTCACATGGGAAGAGATAGACATGATAAATGAGTTAAAACGCGAAGCAAAAAGAGCATAAGGGGAGAGAGAATGAAATATCATGTTAAGAGCCTGGGCCTGGCGAAAAAAGGCGCGTTAAGGATAGAATGGGCGAACGAGTATATGCCCGTGCTGTCTCTTATAAGGAAGAGATTCCGGAAGGAAAAACCCCTGAAAGGGACTAAAGTGGCGGCGTGCCTGCACGTTACCACCGAAACCGCGAATCTCATGGTAACATTAAAGGCGGGCGGAGCGGACACCGTATTGTGCGCGTCGAACCCGTTATCCACTCAGGATGATGTTGCCGCCAGCCTCGTAAAGCATCACAAGATACCTGTCTTCGCGATAAAGGGAGAGAACAACAAGACATACTACGACCACATAAACAAGACCCTTGACTTAGATCCTCATGTAACGATGGACGACGGGGCGGACCTTGTTTCCACCATACATAAACAGAGGAGAGACCTTATAGACAAGCTTATAGGCGGTACAGAAGAGACTACCACAGGCGTCATAAGGCTGAGGGCCCTCGAAGAGAAAGGCGAATTAATGTTCCCGCTTATTGCCGTCAACGACGCCGATACAAAGCATCTTTTCGATAACAGGTACGGCACGGGGCAGTCCACGGTAGACGGAATAATACGCGCCACCAATATCCTCATGGCAGGGTCGGTAATTGTCGTATGCGGATATGGATGGTGCGGCAGGGGAGTCGCTACCCGCGCGCGCGGTATGGGCGCCAATGTTATAATATGCGAGACAGACCCGTTGAAAGGCCTGGAGGCCAAGATGGACGGTTTTGATGTAATGCCCCTTAAGAACGCCTCACGCAAGGGGGATGTATTCGTGACATTGACCGGGGATATCAGCGTACTGCGCAAGGAGCACTTTGTGCTTATGAAAGACGGTGCTATCATATGTAATTCCGGGCATTTCAATGTCGAGATAGATCTTATTGAGCTTAAGAAGATGTCGCGCAAGGTAAGGACCGTCAGAGAATTTGTCCAGGAGTATACTACCAAAAGCGGCAAGAGGATAAACGTCCTCGGCGAGGGAAGGCTGATAAATCTCGCGGCTGCCGAAGGGCACCCGGCAAGCGTAATGGACATGAGTTTCGCGAACCAGGCGCTCTCATGCGAGTATTTAAAGAAGAATGGCAGCACACTGGATAATTCCGTGTACAAAGTGCCGGAGCATATAGATAAGGAGATCTCCAGGCTCAAGCTGAAGTCGCTGGGTGTAAAGATCGATGACCTGACCGACAAACAGAAAGAGTATCTCTCGAGCTGGGAGATGGGGACATAAGTGAAAAAGATCGCGATACTGACGAGCGGGGGCGATGCCCCCGGCATGAACGCGGCGATACGCAGCGGCATCCGCAACGCTATATATAGGAAATTGATCCCTTACGGCGTGATGCGCGGATATGAAGGGCTCATCGATGGCGAGATCAACCAGATGAACGCCCGCAGCGTCAGTAATATACTTACAAAAGGCGGAACAGTGCTGAAGACGTCCCGCTCGAAGAGGTTTCTCGAAAGATCTTTCAGGAAAAAGGCTGCGGATAATCTGAAGAGAAAAGGTATAGAGGGATTGGTGGTGATAGGCGGCAACGGCTCTTTTAAGGGTGCGGCCCTTTTGGGGGATGAGACGGGAATGCGTATTGTAGGCATACCCGGGACGATAGACAACGATATCTGCGGCAGTGATTATACCATAGGGGCCCACACAGCGGTAGATACGGCCCTCGATGCCATTGACAAGATAAGAGATACCGTTACAAGCATGGAACGTATTTATGTCGTGGAAGTAATGGGCCGCAAAGAGGCATTTATAGCTATAAGGGTGGGCCTTGCCGGCGGCGCGGAGGAAGTTATCTATCCGGGAATAGAATATGATATTAAGAATGTCTGCAGAGATATAAGATTCGGCAGGGATAAGGGAAAGTTAAACTGGATAATCGTCGTCTCCGAGGGCGCTGCTAAGGCCGACGACATAACCGTCGCGATAGAGAAGAATACAGGTTTTGAGGTAAGGCCTGTCATACTGGGCCACGTGCAGAGGGGCGGTTCTCCTTCGGCCTTTGACAGGGTGCTGGCCTCCAGGCTCGGCGCAGCGGCAGTGGACGCTTTGATAGAAGGCAGGTCGGGCGGTATGGTGGGTATAGTCTCCGATAAATTGAACTTTGTCAATTTCAAGACCGCCTGCATGACCGATGAAACGAAGGCAAGATTAGATCGAGAGATGTACGCATTAACCAAGGTACTGGCAATATAAATGAGCACATGAGTTACGGAGCGAAGCGACGTAACTCATAAGTGCGAATTTATCCCCGCGTAAGCGGAGATCCAAAGCGTAGATTCCCGCTTGCGCGGGAATGACAAAAAAGGAGGGTAATACACGTGAAGAATGTCGATCAGCTGGCAATGGACCTGGCACTGGCAAAGGAACAGGAAGAAAAAGAACGGATATTCGGCGAGATCCTCGAGGCCGCTTATGAAAACGGGATCTACCCCGCGAGCATAGACATCTTTTACCGCGCGAGGGCCAAGGACGGCTTCGGCGGTTTCACGGTCCCCGCGATAAACCTGCGCACGATGACGTATGACCTGGCGAGGGCTATCTTCAGGACCGCGAACAGGATAAACGCAGGCGCTTTTATATTTGAGATAGCCAAATCCGAAATGGGCTATACCGACCAGGTCCCCGCAGAATTCTCCGGCATGTGCCTGGCCGCCGCTATAAAAGAAGGGTACAAAGGGCCTGTATTCATACAGGGCGACCACTTCCAGATGAATATGAAGAAATACAAGGCTGACCCGGCGAAAGAAGTGGCAGGAATGAAGGCATTCATAGAGCACGCGGTAGATGCGGGTTTCTATAACATAGACATAGATTCGTCCACGCTGGTAGATCTTTCCAAGCCGACGGTAGAGGCCCAGCAGGAGCTGAACAGCAAGGTATGCGCCGAACTGACCAACTTTATCCGCGGTATTCAGCCGGAGGGTGTGGAGATATCTGTGGGTGGAGAAATAGGGGAAGTGGGCAGCGAGAACTCTACACCGGAAGAGCTCCGTGCGTTCATGAAGGGTTTTCATGCCGACCTTAAGAAAGGTAACGGCGGTATAAGCAAGGTGAGCATCCAGACAGGTACCTCCCACGGCGGGGTGGTGCTCCCTGACGGAACAGTCGCTAAAGTGAAGCTGGATTTCGATACGTTAAAGAATCTGTCGAAGATAGCAAGAGATGAATTCAGCATGTCAGGCGCGGTCCAGCACGGCGCTTCAACCCTGCCTGAAGACGCATTTGGGAAATTCCCAGAAGCGGAGGCCGCCGAAGTGCATCTGGCTACACAGTTCCAGAATATAATCTATGACAGCAAGCTCTTTCCGGGTGATCTGAGAGACAGGATATACGGCTGGATAAATAAGAACCTGACCGCGGAGAAAAAAGAAGGGCAGACCGAAGAGCAGTTCGTATACAAAACGAGAAAGAAGGCACTGGGCCCGTTCAAGAAGGATATACTCAGCATCCCCGCGGGGACCAGGGACCAAATAGCCGCCGAGGTGGAAGAGAAATTCGCAATGCTTTTCGAAAAGCTCAATATAAAAGACACGAAAGAGCTTGTCGTTAAGTATGTCCCGTTCAAGAAGATATCCGTCGGAAAGAAGGCGTCGGTTAAGGTAGAGATGGACGGGGAGGGCGACGACTGATCTTTACCGGCATCTCTTCATAAGGAAGTACCCTGCTATTAAGAAGAGGATATTGGCAGCCCATGCCGATACGAGCGGGGGCAATATGCCGGCCTTTCCCATCGCCAGGATAAATGCTTCCACACTGAAGAATGCAAGTCCTATGAGCATGCTTATGCCTATGCCTATCATCAACCCGCCCTTATGTATCATGAACGCCACCGGGGCTGCCACGAATATCACGACCAGGCATATAAAAGGCAGTGAAGTCTTCCTGTAAAGATCAACGAGGAGTTTTGTCTTGGTCGCTGAGGCGGTAGCCGAGAAGCGGTCAATATAGTCCCTGAGCTGCCCGTAGCTCATAAATTCGAGCCGCCTGTTCTTGCGCAGGAAGTCCTTGGGCGTCTCCTTTAGGTCCATCACTTTCCTGCTAAAAGGCTGTGGTGATCCTATAATACGGCCCAGTTCATCCAGCCTGTAGGATGTGCCGCTGGTGAATACCCAGTTGCCGTCTATCCATTTACCTTTTTCAGCCGAGAGCGTTCTTACAAGACTTTGGTTCTCGTTGTTCGTATGTACTATTACATTGCTCAGCTCGTTCGTCTCAATGTTGAACTGGCGGGCGTATATTATACGGTTATCCTCGCCGAAGACGGCGATGTTATTGAGTATTATCCTGCGCTCGCTTCCGATCTCCCTTATCTTCTCATTCCTTATCTCTGATGACAGCGGCATGAACTCCGGTATGAGTTTTTCGTTTACAAAGAATACCGCTATGCTCAATATCGCGCTGGTGAAGACGATGGGTTTTATTATCTTCCAGAGGCTTATACCGCTTACCCTCATAGCCGTAAGCTCGTTGTTCTTCCTAAAATTGCTCAGTGTGTATATAGTCGCCAGAAGGACCGCCCACGGGGCTGTCTGTACAAATATGGTCGGCGCGAAAGTTGCGTAATATATCAGGGCCAGCTTTACCGTGATACTGTTGCGGATCATCTCGTCAATATAGTTGAAGAGATCACCGAGTATATAGAGGAATATAAAAGCGATTATGCAGTAGAGGAGCGAAAAGACGAACTCTTTTAATATATACCTCTCGACTATTCTCATGAGGTCACCTTTCGGCAGTCCTGTAGAATATAAGGGCCCCGCCTGATACAAAGACTATGTTCCCGAGCCACATGGCAAGCCACGGAGGGAAGATCTTGTTTATGGCGCATATATTGCCTATAGCCAGGATGACGAACCAGTAGACCATGGATATTGCGAGGCTCACGCCAAAACCGATGGACTTTTCGCTGCGGTGTGTGCGCACCGCGAGAGGCAGCCCTATCAGAATGAAAGCAAAGCTGGAAAAGGAGACCGCGATCTTCTTGTGTATGCGGATCAGAAGCGGAGTGACGTCGATTATGCCCTCAGACCTGACCTTCTCTATCTCCTGATTGAGCTCGTTGAATGTCATGTCCTTGGTCTTCTTCCTTATGTTCTTGCTGGTTTTTTTGGGCTCCTCCAGGTTCAGCGTCATGTAGTATGTCCTGAAGTCCAGCTTGTAAAAGTTCGTAGGGTCCGTGGGAATGGGCTCTTCGGTCGTCCCGTCTATCAGCTTGAGCTTGACTATCCGCTTCTCCGGTATGGGGATAAATTCACCCTTTCTTGCCACTATGGTGCGGGTAGGCTGATCCTCCTGCGGCTGGTATATACGGATATTGCTGAGATTATTGCCGTTTATCTCGTATATGAATATTATATATTCCTCGAAATCTCTTATGAAAGTGCCCGCTTCAATATACGCCGAAGGGCTCTTAAGGCCTATGTCCCTCATGGTCTTGCGCGTTTCGAGATGCGCCCAGGGCACGAGGCGGTCATTCAGATAGAGCGAGCATACGCTTAATACTACGCCGACCATCAAGATCGGCGCGGCTATCTTGTAGAGGCTCAGACCACTGGCCTTCATCGCGATGATCTCGTTGTCGACAGAGAGTTTGCCGAATACAAGCAGGGTGGCGCACAGGGCGGCTGTGGATATGCTGTAGCTCAGAAGATACGGCACGAGAAAGAAAAGGAGTTTGACCACGTACAGTATCTCGACGCCTTTATTTACGATCATGTCAACGATCTTTATAAGGTTTCCCGCCAGAAGGACAAATGTAAATACGGCAAGCGATATCACGAATGCCTTCAGGAATTCAGAGAGTATGTAATTCCGCAGTATCTTCATTCTAAATGCCCCTTGCGAGCGTCAGCGGCCTGATCCGGGAGACTCCCGCCGCTCTCAACGCATCCGAGGCGCTTTTTATGGTTGCTCCCGTAGTATAGACATCATCAAGAAGGAGAACGCTCTTTCCTTTTAGCGGTACGTTCTTCTTCACTCGAAAAGCGTTCACCGGATTTCGTAGCCTGCTGGTCCTGTCAAGACCGGACTGAGGAGGAGTATGTCTGACTTTTTTTAAAACCGATGTCAAAAGAGGTATGCCGTATCTTTTTGAGATCGGGACAGCAAGAAGTTGCGACTGGTTGAAGCCCCTCTGCCTAAATTTCACAGGATGAAGCGGCATAGGAATGAGAACATCGAATTTTTCCATATCGAGATTTCTCTCTATGAATTCTATAAGAAAACGCGAAAACGTGGAGACCAAAGCAAGCCCGTTTTTATATTTGAAGACCTGTAACGCTTTTTTCAAGACACCGTCATACTTGCATGCCGCCACGCCGGACAGATTTTTCTCAACCTTGGAAGCACAGGAATCACAGAGCCTAGTATTCTCAACCATCCGTTCCCCACATACGCAGCACATTACGGGATATACTAAGTTCAGGAACGCTTTTCCCAGGCAAGCCATTTTTTTAAGCATATTGGATATAATAACATTATATACGCGCTTTGTCAATTTCGAGCTTAGCTTTGGGGTAAGGCATTTCCCTGCGGTGTGTAAGCGAAACAATTCGTTTTTTAGCCATTTCGTTCGGATGTTGTGTACTTTTAGGACTTAAGTTGAGCAAAATGTTTCGTAACCTCCTGACCATTTTGCGATGCTTAAGTCCAAAAGTACTGGCGTAAAAAACGTGTTTCGCGTACACCGCAGGGAAATGCCTAAAGGAAAGAAAATGCGGCTTGCACGACAGGGAAGGAGTGTGTTAGAATAGCGGGTATATGAGGCATTTTGTTATAATAACGCTTCTCTTCGTAATAAGCCTCACCATCTTCACGTTTCGTTCCGAGGTCATAGGGTTCGAATTCAAGGGTGATGAGAATTTTTACTTCCAGGCGTCGAGGCAGATGGTCGAAACAGGCGACTGGGTGACGCCTTACTACTTTCACGCGCCCCGTTTCCAGAAGCCCCCGCTCTATTACTGGATCGTAGGCAGCCTCTTTAAGATATCCTCCATGAAATGGAGCATAGCGAGGTTCCCTGCGGCCGTCTCGACAGCCCTTATCGTGGTCCTGACATATCTTTTCGGTATAAGGTTCTTCAACGAAAAGACAGCTGTGTTATCCGCGATCGTGGTCATGACCTCCCTGGCGGTCTTCAGATATTCCAGGCTTGCGCTGCCGGAGGCCTTTGCGACCTTTCTTTTATGCGCTTCGTTATACCTGATGCTTGGGCGCTATTACATACTGTCATATATCCTGATGGCGCTGGCCATGCTTACGAAGGGGCCGGTCGGAGTAATACTCCCGCTTCTTATAATGGCCGGGTACAGTTACGGGATGGGCGAGAGGTCGTTCTTTAAAAGGGTAAGGCTTATACCGGGTATCCTTATAGTGCTCCTCATAAGCCTGCCGTGGTTCGTTATGATGGCGCGCATCCACGGGAGGCCTTATATAGACCATATCCTGTTCAGGGAGACGCTCCAGAGGATCAGCGGCCTCGGATCCGGGGCGCGCCTGTCTCTGAAAGCCATCCTGAATTACCTCGAGGCCCTGGTCTATTTTATCCCGGTGGTCTTTTTGTTTTACCTGCCATGGTCGCTTCTTTTCGTCAATTCCGTAAAAAGCATATCATCCCACATAAAGAAGGGAGACCCCTTCTGCAAGGGGGCGGTATTCTCTTTCGTCTGGTTCTTCGCTATTTTTATATTCTTCACTTTTCTGGGCGAGAAGCACAGGCATTATATGCTCACTCTCTCTGTGCCGTTCGGGCTCATGACCGGCAGCTACCTGCACAGGTCCGTTTTTACCGCAAAGAACTTTAAGGGTGCTTTCGTATTCGCAATGCTTATCGCAGCGTTCTTTTCGTTTGAATCGGCGAAGCTCGTCATGAACAGGGCTATAGGGGGGATCGGCGCGATCTTCGAAGGCAGGTCGTATAATATAACCGCCGAAGACAATGTCGCGATAGGGTCGCATTCGATGATCCCGCAGGCGCTCGAGGTATTCGTGAACCACCCTGTAGAGCAGGCCGCTTACAAGTGGCCTGACAGGCAGGCCTCAGACAAGGCGACCGCGGATGACCTGAACGACGTATTCCTCAACGTGAACAACTCCTTTCTTCTTATGAAGGAAAAAGACTTCAACAGGCTCATAAGGCCTGAGACAAAAAAGAGATTGACATTTCTGGGAAGTGGTTATATATATAATAAGAACGTAGAGATCTCTGGTGTGCTCGATGCGGCGCGGAAGGCGGACTGGGGAGGGTTGTTCGGGCTTTTCAGGGAAAAGGTCTATTTTGTAACGACAAAGAAGGACGGGCATTTGTGAAGAATTTATTATGCGTTATACTCGGAGGCGGCAGAGGCACGAGGCTCTTTCCTCTCACGAAACTCAGATCTAAGCCGGCAGTGCCTTTAGCCGGCAAATACAGACTTATAGACGTGCCGGTGAGCAACTGTCTCAATTCAGGCTTCGATAAGATATATATACTCACACAATTCAATTCCGAGAGTCTCAATAAACATATAACAAGGACATATAAGCTCGATTTTTTCTCAAAAGGCTTCATAGAGATAATGGCCGCGGAGCAGTCGATGCATAACGCGGACTGGTTCCAGGGCACGGCCGACGCGGTGAGGCGCTGCTTGAAACACTTCAACGACCCCCACCTTGAATACGTCCTTGTCCTCTCCGGCGACCAGTTATACAAGATGGACCTCAGGCAGCTGCTCGATTTTCACATAGAGAAAGGCTCAGAAATAACGGTCGCCTGCAACCCGGTGGAGCCCGAACATATCTCGCACTACGGTATAATCGGCGTAGATAAGAAAGAAAAGATAAAGGCCTTTATAGAGAAACCGAAAGACGTTGCGGGCGTAAAAGACCTTACGGTCAACGTGAGCGGAAAGACATCATTCCTCGCTTCCATGGGCATATATCTTTTCAATAAAGAGACCCTCATAGACGTCCTGACCAATACAAAAAAGGTCGATTTCGGAAAAGAGATCATGCCGGATAATTTTAAGACTAAAAGATCTTTCGCCTACATATTCGAGGGATACTGGCAGGATATCGGGACGATAAAGAATTATTACGATGCGAGCCTCCTCTTTACCGGTATCATACCGCCTTTCGATATCTACGACGAGGCATGGCAGGTCTTTACCAGACCGAGGTACCTGCCTCCTTCCAAGATAAGGGATTCCAGGATCAATAATTCGATAATATGCGAAGGGGTCATCGTGGAAGGTGCCGGGATAGAGCATTCGATCGTGGGCCTGAGAAGCCGGGTAGGAAAAGGGACCAGGATAGAGGACTCTATAATAATGGGGAGCGATTTTTATGAGACGATAGAGGACCTTGAGGGGAACAAGGTCATAAAGATACCGCACATAGGCATCGGCGCCAACTGCCATATTAAGAACGCCATAATCGACAAGAACGCCAGGATAGGCGCCAATGTCAGGATAGTGAACGAAAAAAAGGAACTTAATACGAAAGGAGCGAATTATCACATTAAGGACGGTATAGTCGTAATAGAAAAAGATGCTGTTATTAAACCGGACACAGTTATATGAATAGGGGGTAGGTATGGCAGATTTCAGGACGCCGGAAGATATTTTGAATTTCGGAAAGAAGAAAATGGATAATTTTGGCCCGATGGCACCTCTTTTGGTCCTGGGGATAGTGTTCCTCATAGGAGTGTTGGGCTCTATCTACTCAATAGGTGCGGACGAAGCGGGTGTTGTGCAGCGCTTCGGCAAATACACGCGCCTGAGCGAGCCGGGGCTGCATATAAGGCTCCCTTTTGGCATAGAGAAGGTGACCCCGATAAAGGTCAAGAGGATACTGAAGGAAGAGTTCGGGATGAGGACGCTCAGGCCTGGTGTTAAAACCAGGTATTCGTCAAAACAGTACCTTGAGGAATCCCTTATGCTTACAGGCGACCTCAATATACTGGACGTGAAATGGATCACCCAGTTCAAGATCAAGGACCCGGTGAAGCTGCTCTTTAATACGAGAAGCCCCCTGGATAATGTGCGCGATATGTCAGAGGTGATAATGCGGCGGCTTGTGGGCAACTACAGGGTAGACGAGGTCCTTACCACAAAAAGAGAAGAGATAAACGACCTTGCAAAGCTCGGTATGCAGGAGATACTGGACAACTACGGGACAGGTATACAGGTAGTCACGGTAAAGCTGCTCGACGTAAATCCTCCAGATGCCGTGAAACCCGCTTTTAACGAGGTAAACGAAGCAAAACAGGAGAAAGAGCGCCTGATCAACCAGGCATGGGAGGCGTACAACAAAGTGGTGCCCTTGGCGAAAGGCGAGGCTGAGAGGACGATCCGCGAGGCCGAAGGTTACAGCCTGGATAAGATAAATACTGCAAAAGGTGACGCCGAAAGATTCAATTTCACATGGCTTGAATACAAGAACGCGCCGAATGTCACAAGAAAGAGGCTTTATCTTGAGACAATGCAGAATGTGCTGCCGGGAGTCAAAGATAAATATATAGTCGATCCGAGCCAACCATCGATCTTACCGCTGCTGAATATCGGCAGGAAAGGGGGCGGGGTAGAATGAGAACTCTATCAGGAATAATAATAGGCGTAGCTGTCATAGTGGTGCTGGCATTTATGACTGGCGTCATATACATAGTGGACGAGACCCAGCAGGTCGTGATAACCCAGTTCGGGAAACCCGTGGGAAAGCCGGTCACAACAGCAGGACTTCATCTGAAGACCCCTATCATTCAGCTGGCCAACTATTTTGATAAGAGGATCCTTGAATGGGACGGCGACCCCAACCAGATACCCACAAAGGACAAGAAGTATATCTGGGTGGACGTTACGGCCCGCTGGAAGATAAGCGACCCGCTGAAATTCCTCCAATCCGTCAATAATGAGATAAGCGCGCAGGGGCGGCTGGACGATATCATAAATTCCGCTACGCGTGATGTCGTGACTTCCCACCTTCTTGTCGAGACGGTGAGAGACACGAACCGCCTGCTGGAGTCTACGGAGGATTTCGGCGAGGATGTAATAGCCGGTGAAGAGACCATAGAGCGCATAGAGATAGGCCGCATGGAGCTGGAAAGGGATATACTGGCATCGGCGGGAAGGCTCGCCCCACAGTACGGTATTGGGTTGGTGGATGTCCGCATTAAGAGGGTCAATTACATCGAGGCCGTGGGCAGGAAGGTCTATGAGCGCATGATAGCCGAGAGAAAACGCGCGGCTGAAAAATACCGCTCGGAAGGACAGGGCAAGCGCGCGGAGATAGACGGTCAGAGAGAAAAAGAGCTTAAGCGGATAAGGTCAGAGGCATACAAGACCGCACAGGGCATAAAGGGAAAGGCGGACGCCGAGGCCATAAAGATATACGCGACCGCGTATAAACAGGACGAGGAGTTCTATACGTTCCTGAAGACCCTGGATACATACGAGAAGACCATAGATGAGAACTCGACCATACTTTTGACAACGGACAGCGATTATTATAAGTTTATTAAGAGGTTGAGGTAATGGGTTACCATGGTGGGGACAGGTCCCTCCAGTTGTTAACAATAGCCTGGGACCTGTCCCCATAAGTGCGAGGATAATAATGAATACATTAAAGCAATTGTATGAGCTCGGGCAGAGCCCCTGGTATGACAATATCGACAGGCGCCTTATAACCAACGGCAGGCTGAAGGGCTTTATCGATAACGGGATAACGGGACTTACATCCAACCCGAGTATCTTCGAGAAGGCGGTAGCGGCTTCGGATATATATAGCACGCAGATCGAGAAACTTTCCGGCGAAGGAAAGAGTCCCAGGGAGATCTACGATGAGATAACAGTATCCGACGTACGCGATGCGGCGGACCTGCTTAGAGACGTATTTCTGCGGACCGGACGGACCGACGGGTATGTGAGCATAGAAGTCTACCCGGAATATGCCCACGATCCCCAGCGCACAATATCATACGCCAGGGAAGTATTCAAAAAGATAGACAGAGAGAATATAATGATAAAGGTTCCCGGCACGGAGATAGGTTATGCCGCCGTAAGGACGCTCATAGGTGACGGGATCAATGTTAATGTAACACTGCTATTTTCGGTTGAACATTACGAAAGAGCGGCCAAGGCCTACATACACGGCCTGAAAGACAGGCTGGAGCGCGGGAACCCGATAGACAACGTCGTTTCCGTGGCGAGCGTCTTTATAAGCAGGATAGACAGCTGGATGGACAAAAGGCTGGATGGCGTGCAGGACGACAGCCTCAGGGGCATGGCCGCGGTAGCTAACACCAAGATGATCTATAGGAGCTTTAAGGAGATGTTCAGCGATGAGAATTTCGGCAGACTTAAGGCCGCGGGTGGACGTATACAGAGACCGTTATGGGCCAGCACGAGCACCAAAGACCCCTTATACAGTGACGTAAAATATGTCGAGGAGCTTATAGGGCCTGATACCGTAAATACACTGCCGCAAGCCACAATGGAGGCCTTTCTTGATCATGGCAGGGCGGTTGCGTCCGTTGATAAAAACGTTGATGCGGCAGTCCGGCACATCGAAACCTTAAGGACGAAAGGTGTCGATGTAGATAAGATATGCCAGGAGATACAGGATGAGGGCTTGGTGCTTTTTCAGAAGTCATTCGATAAGCTTATAGAGGGATTGCAGATCGTGAGGGTAGCTTGAAAGTACTTTTCATATCGTCGGAGGTCTCGCCTTTCGCCAAGACAGGCGGATTGGGGGATGTCGCTGAGGCGCTTCCTCTAGCACTTAATGAGATAAAAGTTGACTGCAGCGTTATAATGCCGTTCTATAAGCTTGTCTGGGATAACGGCTTTTTCCCCAGCCTGTTCCGTTCCGGCATACCGCTCAAGATGGGAGCGAACGTCTCGACCTTCGATATCTATTTCATCAAATACAAGAACACCAAATTCTATTTTATAAAGAGCGACGATCTCTATAACAGGGACGGCCTATACGGCACGCCAAAGGGGGACCACGGCGACAACGCCCTTCGCTTCGGATTCTTCTCCAGAGCGGTACTGGAGTCTCTGCCTTTCATAGGGGAGCCGGATATACTCCATTGCAACGACTGGCAGTCCGGCCTCATACCGTTCTATCTGAAGCACTCTTATGAGAAAAGGCTCGATCCCAAAAAGATCAAAGTGCTCTTTACCATACATAATATGGCTTACCAGGGGCTTTTTAAACCGGATGTCATGGACGAGCTGGACCTCCCGAAAGAGTTTTTTACAATGGAAGGGTATGAGTTTTACGGGAAGCTCAGTTTAATAAAATCCGGCATAGTCTATTCAGACGCGATAAGCACTGTAAGCGAAGGTTACGCGAAAGAGATAGTTACCGAGGAATTCGGCTGCGGGCTGGACGGCATATTGAGAACAAGACAAAATGACCTTTATGGCATAGTCAACGGCGCGGACTACTCCACATGGGACCCGAAAACCGACAGATTTATAACGAAAAATTACACTAAAGAGACCATCGGCTTAAAACTCGAATGCAAAAAAGACCTGGCTAAGGAATTTGATATAGAATTTGACGAGTCGAAGCCGGTCATAGGCATGATAACGAGGCTTGCTGAGCAGAAAGGCGTGGACCTGGTCGTCAGCGGCATGGAGAGGCTGCTCAGTATGGGAGTCAATTTTGTTATCCTGGGTACCGGCGACGAAAGATACAACAGTCTCTTCAAGGACTTTTCCGGTAAATATAAAGGCAGGGCCGGGGCAATGGTGGCGTTCAATAACCCCATAGCGCACAAGATAGAGGCCGGCTGCGACATGTTCCTTATGCCCTCCAGGTATGAGCCGTGCGGCCTGAACCAGATGTACAGCCTCAAGTACGGGACTATACCCGTGGTAAGGGATACAGGCGGGCTCAGGGATACTATAGAGGATTATGATGCCGCGGCGAAGAAGGGCAACGGTTTTAAATTCAGCAGCCCGAATACCGAAGAGATGCTGAAGGCGGTCAAGCGCGCTGTCGATATCTTTAAGGACAAACCCGCCTGGAAGGCCCTGCAGTTGAACGCCCTGAAGTACGATTTTTCATGGAATCGCTCGGCAAAGAAGTACGCGGAACTCTACAAGGCCATAAAGAGTAAGAGTAAATGAGAAGAGTGGATCTTGCCATAGCCCTGCATTTTCACCAGCCTGTAGGGAATTTCACCGAAATTTTCGAAAGGGCCTACGAGCGCTGCTACAGGCCTTTCCTAAAACACCTTTCTTATTATCCGGACATACAGATGACCCTGCATATATCCGGCAGCCTTCTTGAATTTTTCCAGAAGTCGCACCCTGAGATCCTCAAGACCATAAAGGATATGCTATCGAGAGGGCAGATAGAGATCATGGGCGGCCCCTTTTATGAGCCCATACTCCCCGCCATACCTCCGAGGGATATCAGGGGGCAGATGGCCCTGATGCGCAGGAATTTAAAGGATGAGTTCTCTATCGCCCCTAAAGGGGCGTGGATACCCGAACGTGTCTGGAGACCTTCCATAATAAAGGATCTCCACAGGCAAGGGGCGCGCTACTGCATACTTGATGATACGCATCTTATAAAGGCGGGAAAGAAAAAGTCCGATACATACGGCTTTTTCACGACAGGAGGCCTTTTTCGAAGGATAGCCGTTTTTGCCAGCGATAAACGCCTGCGCTATACCATACCGTTCAAAGAGCCGCAGGAGACCATAGATTATTTCAGGAGCGCTTCATCGAGCACTGAGAGGCCGCTTTTTGTGTACGCCGATGACGTCGAGAAGTTCGGTGAGTGGCCCGGCACATATGGCTGGGTATATAAGGATGGCTGGATAAGGAGATTCTTTGACGCTATAAACAGGAACAGGGAGTGGATAAATACGGTAAAGTTCTCGGATTACACCGGATCGCACAGGCCGTTATCAAAGGTGAAGATACCGGAGGCCTCGTATGAAGAGATGGAAGAATGGGCGGGAGGCTCGTGGCTCAATTTTTTAAAGAAGTACCCGGAAGCGGACCATATATATAGGAAGATGCGCTATGTCAGCGATAAGGTGCGATGGCTGTGGATGTGTTTTACGAAAAAGCAGAGGCAAAGGCGGCACTGGGCTAAAGTGGAGCTCTACAGAGGGCAGTGCAACTGCGGGTGGTGGCACGGTGTTTTCGGGGGGCTCTATATGTATCATCTAAGGAGCGCTGTTTACAACCACCTTATAGCCGCCGCTAATATAGCTGACGGCGCAGGTCCGGGGAAGAAGGCGCCGCTCAAGATAAAAGAGCTCGATTATGACGGTGACGGCAGGAACGAGTTTATCGCGGAGAACAATCTCCTGTCATTGTATTTTGACCCTGAAGACGGCGGCAGCCTGAAAGAGCTTGACTACAGGCCTATCTGTGCGAATATCATAAACGGTATATCACGAAAGACAGAGCCCTATCACAAGGAAGTCGGAAAAAAAGAGCCTTCCCTGGCAAAGAAGCTCCTGTATGATAAGTACGAGCGGAGCTGCCTGAGAGATTATTTTCTGCCGGCCGGGCTGTCCATGAAAGACTTTGTCTCCGGTAAATTCGATGCCTATAGCAGGTTCGAGAACGGCCCTTATGCCGCCGCAAGGATCCCCGGAGGCCTTGTGCTGGAGCTTAATTCCAGGGTAAAAGGTCTGGAACTCAAGCTGTCTAAAGAAGTTACGGTCAGTGATAATATAGTGAAAATACAGTATATCATAAAGAAACTTGCCGGCAGCGAAGGTGATATCCTTTTTGGGACAGAGTTCAACCTTACGATGCCGTATCTCAATTCAGAGAGGTATCGTTATTTTTCGAACGGCAGGATGCTGGGAACGCTCAATACTGCCGGCAGCACAGCGGACACAGCCTCTTTTGAGATACGAGACTCAGGCATAGAGACGGACCTGGAGTTCAAATTCTCCAGGAAGCCGCAGGAGATATGGTATTTTCCGGTTGAGACCGTCTCTAAATCGCAGGTTTCATATACAGCGAACTTCCAGTGCTCCTGTGTGTTTCCCCTGTGGAAGCCGGTATTTAACAAAGAGGGCCTCTGGCAGGCAAAAATAGCCTGGAAGGTGGGCTAGGACAAAAAAAATTTATTCAGGCTTGCAAAACTACCTTTTTACAGGTATACTTAATAAAGCAATCTTACTTTTGCGTAAGAATTATATATTATTGAAAATAAAACGTATTGAAAATATTCTAAAAGGGGGTGAATTTATGAGTAAGAAGTCAGCAGTATTGATATTTGCTCTTTTCTTGGCTATGGTATTAGCTGTTAATACCTCTTTAGTCTTCGCCGAAGGCGACACTGAATTATTAAAAGAAAAGACCGCAAAGCTGGCCAGAATGAAGAAGATGCTGGACTCTATGAAGAAGGCGCAGGCGGCTATAAGCGACACAAAAGACCAGGATACTATGAAGACAAGGGCCGGCGTAGACCAATAGAAATATTATTATAAGAAGAAGGAGGTAATGTGATGAAACAGAAGGGGATAGCGATACTGTGTCTCTTCTTATTCATTGGGCTGGCCCTATCTTCCACCAGGGCGTCGGCTTTTGAATATGATGAGCATATAAACCTCGAACCGGGAGAGCTCAGAATAGCGGATGTGGACGTGGATGTGACCGCGTCGTCTTCCGCGGGATACAATTCGAACCCGAACCTTAACAAATATGATGAGGACTCAAGTCTCTTTTGGCAGAGCACCCTGGGCATAAACGGGACATTTGAATTCCTAAACGCCTTCACATTGACAGGCGCGTATGATCTTACAAATATAAAGTATTTCGCGTTCTCCCATCCGAATTATGTGAATAATGCCTTGAGCATAAACCTGGATGGAAAGATCATGGATACGACTTTTGTAGCTTTTGTAGGGTATACGAAGGATTTCGCAAGATTCACGCACGATGAGCTCAGCAATCACAACGTCGGCACGCTTGAAACAGGCATAAGGCATACCTGGAATGACTGGCTCTTCAACAAGATAAGCTATAGGCTCGCGAAAACAGACTATACCAAGATAAGGACGAGGAACCAATGGGGCTTTGTCAGAGGCGATCAGAGAAAAGACGATAATAATGCCGTTGTGCATACTATCGACGCCTATATCGGCGACAGGACCATGGTATCGGCGACCAGCGAGCTCGCGCATAACGATTCGAACGAGCTCTTCCTGGACTACTACGACTATTTCACCTACGGGACAGGCGTAGAAGTCAGCCATCTCGTTCTGGATAACCTCATAGTCTCCGCGAATGCCGGTTACCAGCGCACCGCGTATGAGAGGCGCAGCGTTTCAGACACTATCGGAGAGGCTATTGACCAGCATGATGACCTCTATACCTGCGGCGCCTCAGCTTTTTACGATGTAACCCCTAATGTATCGTTGGGCACGACCTTCGATTTCAGCGACAATAATTCCAACGAACTGATGGATGAATACGAAAGTGTAGTCGTGACCGGAGGGGTGTACTGCTCGTTCTAAGGACTTTTTACGACCGAAAAAATAAGCCGGGTTTAAACCCGGCTTATTTTTTTTAGTTTTTTCCTCCCTCGAATGTAATGCTCCCTTTGGTCGCATTCTCGGGATAAAATTTATTTTAATAAATTTCACTTGACAAACCCGACTCCCTGTGATATATTATTTATGTTGTTGAAGTAAGCACAAAGATTGTGCAAATAGTGCAATGAGGCGTTCATGATGAACGCCATTTTTTTTGACCAGGATTTGAATTTACGTAACTTACTTAGTAGTAAGGAGTTAGGGTAACGAAGCCCTTTTCAGCAAAGTCGTTTGCTGAACCGGGCTTTTTTTATTTTCAACGATCTGTTAAGCAAAAACAGGAGTTAACAATGAGACTCTTAACCCTAACTTTTTTGTTAAGCATTTTAGCTATGCCCGCGGCTTTTGCGGGTGAGATCCTGAAAGATATCGACATAGGAGGCAGTATGCCGTTCTACACCTCATATATATGGAGGGCTCAGAATCTGGTAGATGACCCGGTATTCCAGCCGGCCGCCTATGTTTCTTACAAGGGTTTTTCCTTCAATTTCTGGAGTAACTGGGATGTCATAGAAGGAGATGAATTTACCGAAATAGACTACACATGGGACTACTCGACTGACCTCAGTTTTATCGATCAGGAAGAAAGCAGTTTCCTTAATATGGTGAATGTTACCGGCGGTTACACTTTCTACACGTTCCCGAACCTTGATAGTGACGATACCAGCCACGAGGCATTCGCCGGAATTTCGCTTGATACCATGCTTAATCCGACCTATACGGCTTACTGGGATTTTGATGAAGGCGACGGCTGGTACCATGAATGGGGCATAGGGCACACGTTTGACCTTGATCCTGTATCTATAGATACAGGATTTTCCATGGGGCTCAATGTTGAACAATGGGGCTTTGATACAAGTCTTACGGCGCTCAATTTTTCAGGGAGCATCTCCGTGCCGCTTGATAGGCTCTTTAATCTCGCAGCCTTCAAATATGTGACACTGAGGCCGGATATAACCTACTCCCTGCCGCTCGATGACCAGTACGAACATGAGCTGTATGGCGGGGTATATATAGGAATAGATCTGTAAAACACAAATTAAGACAAGAAGGAGTCAGCTATGTCTATTGAAACTAATGCAGTCGCGATCGATACGATTTGGACGTTGATCGCCGCCTTTCTGGTATTTTTTATGCAGGCGGGATTTGCGATGGTTGAGACCGGTTTCACCAGAGCCAAGAATGCCTGTAACATCTTAATGAAGAATCTTATGGATTTCAGCCTTGGCTCAATAGCATTCTGGTTGGTCGGTTTTGGGATCATGTTTGGCACGAGTGGATCTGGGCTCATCGGGACCGATGGTTTTTTCTTGAGCACTGCTAACCCTACAACACCTGAGGGGCTATGGCAATTTGCCTTTTGGATGTTCCAGGCGGTCTTTGCCGCTACCGCGGCAACGATCGTTTCAGGTGCGATGGCGGAAAGGACGAAATTCCCGGCGTACCTTATATATTCATTCTTTATATGCGCGTTCATCTATCCTGTAGTAGGACATTGGATCTGGGGAGGTGGATGGCTGAGTAATAAAGGGATGATAGATTTTGCCGGCTCTACTGTGGTGCATTCCGTGGGCGGTTGGGCAGCATTGGCCGGAGCTTTAGTACTCGGCCCGAGGCTGGGTAAGTATAAAAAAGACGGTTCTTCTAATGCTATACCGGGTCACAGCATTCCATTAGCCGCGCTGGGTGTTTTTATACTCTGGTTCGGATGGTTTGGATTTAACGCAGGAAGCACAACTGCGGGGACGAATTTGAGCATAGCCACTATAGCGGTGACCACCAATTTAGCCGCAGCGGCCGGAGCGGTCCTGGCTATGTTTACTACATGGATAAGGTTCAAAAAGCCGGATACCAGTATGGCCTTAAACGGCGCTTTAGCAGGATTGGTGGCCATAACAGCGCCTTGTGCCAGCGTATCTGCGTTGAGCGCTATTATCATCGGAGCGATAGGCGGTGTGTTAGTGGTCTTCAGCATAGAGCTTATTGACAAGGTGTTGCGTATAGACGACCCTGTCGGCGCAATATCAGTTCACGGAGTCTGCGGTGCATGGGGCACCCTTGCCGTAGGCCTCTTTGCCGAAGCCGCTTATGGCCAGGCAAGCGGTGTAGGGGCTGTTAACGGACTCTTTTTCGGAGGAGGAATGGCCCAGCTTATTACACAGTTGACAGGCGTTGCCTCTGTTTTTGCATGGGTCTTCGGGGTAGGACTTGTTCTTTTCTGTGTCATCAAGAGTACTATAGGATTAAGGGTTTCTGATGAAGAGCAGCTGAAAGGGCTGGATATAGGCGAACACGGAATGGAATCATACGCAGGATTCCAGATATTTACTACACAATAACTTAATGGGGACAAAAAAAGAGAGGGAGGTGTCAAAATGAAACTTATAATCGCGATGATACAGCCTCATAAATTACCCGATGTTAAACAGGCGCTCTATGATGCGGATGTTTTTAAGATGACCGTAACCAATGCCCTGGGATGTGGTCAGCAGAAGGGTTTTACCGAAACCTACAGGGGTGTTGTCCATGAGATCAATCTCCTGAAGAAGATCAGGCTCGAGATAGCGGTGAATGATGATTTTGTAAAGCCTACGGTCAATGCTGTAATAAGAGGCGCAAAGACCGGCAAGATAGGGGACGGCAAGATATTTGTAATGGACCTGCCGGAATGTATAAGGATAAGGACAGGTGCCCGTGGCAGCAGTGCAGTAGGCTAAAACAAGGAGGAGGAAGAGATGGGAAAGTTAACGAAGAAGGATGTGTTGAAGATCGCGAAAGAGAAGGATGTGAAGTTCATAAGGCTCTGGTTCACCGATATATTCGGTCAGGTGAAGAGTTTCTCTATCACCGATAATGAGCTGGAGAATGCACTGGAGAACGGGATGGGCTTTGACGGCTCGTCTATCACAGGTTATCAGGATATAGAGGAGTCGGATATGATAGCGATGCCTGACCCCTCTACATTTGCGCTCCTGCCGTGGAGGCCCAAGGAGAAGGCGGTCGGACGCATGATATGCGATATACTTCAGCCTTCGAAAGAGCCGTATGAAGGCGACCCGCGTTATATCCTGAAGAAGGCGCTGGAGAGGGCGAAGAATATGGGTTTCGACCATTTCTATTTAGGCCCGGAGCTCGAATACTTCTATTTTAAGAACGATAGCTCCACGGAGATACTGGATAAAGGCGGGTATTTCGATCTTACCACACTGGATGTGGCGAGTGACTTAAGGAGAGACACCATATTCTCGCTCGAGAGTATGGGCATACAGATAGAGTATTCGCATCACGAAGTGGCGCCGTCACAGCATGAGATCGATATGCGCTATGCGGACGCCCTGAAGATGGCGGACGACGTGATAAGCTACCGCGTGGCCGTAAAGGAGATCGCGAGAAAATACGGGGTGTACGCTACCTTTATGCCGAAGCCGATATTCGGACAGAACGGAAGCGGTATGCATACGCACCAATCACTCTTTAAGGGCAGTGAAAATGCGTTCTTTGACGCGAACGATAAGCATAATCTCTCGGATACGGCGAAGAAATATATAGCCGGACTCCTTACTCATGGCAAAGAGATCTGCTCTATATTCGCCCAGTGGACAAACTCTTATAAGAGGCTTGTCCCCGGATACGAGGCCCCTGTGTATCTCGGGTGGAGCCAGCGTAACAGGAGCGCTCTTATAAGGGTGCCTTGTTACCACCCCGGAAAAGAAAAGGCGACAAGGGCGGAATTTCGTTCACCGGACCCGTCATGCAACCCGTACCTTACTTTCGCGGCTATGCTCCATGCGGGGCTTGAGGGTATAGAGAAAGGGTATAAGCTGGCGGATCCGATAGATAAGAATCTCTATCACTTGAGTGACAGCCAGAGGAAATCGATGGGTATAGAGGCCTTGCCGGACAGCCTGGGAAGCGCCATAGCGGTAACCGAGCAGAGCGAACTTGTGAAAAAGGCGTTAGGCGACCATATCTTCCCACGTTATATTGAACTTAAGAAAAAGGAATGGGAAGATTACAGGATACAGGTGACGAAGTACGAGCTGGACAGGCTGCTGCCTATACTATAAGAGTGAGGCGTCCCTTGTGGATAGACGAGAGTAATATTGATGAGTGTTTCCTGAGGCTGGGGCACGGGGAGGTTTACGACGTGGTCGTAGGCAATCTCGAGAAGGTGCTTATAGAGAAGGCCCTGGAGCGGACAGGCGGGAATCAGCTGACCGCCGCGAAGATATTGGGCTTGAATCGCAATACCATACGCGCTAAGATAAAGAAGTTCAGGATAAACGTGGACGGTTATAAAAGATGAGGATAAGAGGCGTTCCAAAAAAACAGGGCCTGTATGATCCGCAGTTCGAGCATGACAGCTGCGGCGTGGGCTTCGTCTGCAATATCAAAGGCATTACCTCCAATGATATTGTAAAAAAAGGCATAGAGGTCCTGGACCGCCTCAGTCACCGCGGGGCCGTGGGCGCAGACCCTGAAACAGGTGACGGGGCCGGTATACTCATCCAGATCCCGCACGATTTTTTTAAAAAAGAGTGCACAAAAATTGGGCTGGACTTGCCTGAAAAAGGGGAATACGGCACAGGGCTCGTTTTTCTGCCGACGTCAAAAAGAGATCGAACCTCATGCGAGGATATATTCGCGAAGGTCATAAAAAGCGAGCGGCAGGGGCTTATAGGCTGGCGTGATGTGCCGGTAGATGGAACGCGCATAGGCATAAGCGCCAGGAAGACACAGCCTGTGATGCGCCAGGTCTTTATTAAGAAACAAAAGGGCCTGGAAGATCAGATCAGTTTTGAAAGGAAGTTATATATAATAAGGAAGCGGGTTGAGAGCAAGGTCCGGTCGCTGAAGATCAAACAGAAATCCTTTTTCTATATAACAAACCTCTCGTCCAGGACATTCAGTTATAAGGGGCTCTTGATGCCTCATCAGTTGGAGGAGTTCTTTTTGGACCTTAAAGACAGGGATATCCGGAGCGCCCTTTGTATGGTCCATTCCCGATACAGCACGAATACATTCCCTACGTGGGACCTGGCGCAGCCTTTCAGGTTCCTCGCCCATAACGGCGAGATAAATACCCTGCGCGGGAATATAAACTGGATGCGGGCAAAAGAGAGCCAGCTTGAAAGCGAGCTATTCGGCAAAGATATAAAGAAGATCAAGCCCGTGATCGTGCCGGGCGGGAGTGATTCCGCGACCATAGACAACGTATTTGAGCTGCTGGTCCTGTCAGGCAGGTCCCTTGCCCACGCTATGATGATGCTTATCCCGGCGGCATGGGAAAATAATAGCGAAATGCCCAAAAACCTGAAGGACTTCCATGAATTCCACAGCTGTTTCATGGAGCCGTGGGACGGCCCCGCCGCTATGGCCTTTACCGATGGTACGCGCATAGGCGCACTTCTTGACCGCAACGGTCTGAGACCGGCGCGGTATATAGTGACGAAGGACAATATGGTCGTTATGGCTTCCGAGGTCGGGGTGCTCGATATAGACCCGGCCGATATACGCCTCTCCGGCAGGCTTGAGCCCGGGAAGATCCTCTTTATAAATACAGCGAGACAAATGATCATAAGTGACAAAGATGTAAAAGATATAGTCTCCGCCAAGAAGCCGTACGCCAAGTGGCTTAAAGAGGAAATGGTAGATCTATCGTCTCTGCCGGCACCTGTCGTCCCCGCGAAAGCGGGGACCCACACCATAGATTCCCGCTTTCGCGGGAATGACAATGAGTTGGTAACACTCCAGAAGGCCTTCGGGTACACGAGAGAGGACCTGAAGATGCTGATGAAGCCCATGGCAGAGACCGGAAAAGAACCTATAGGATCGATGGGCAATGATACACCGCACGCCGTCCTTTCTAAGAAGCCGCAGCTGTTGTATAACTACTTCAAACAGCTCTTTGCGCAGGTCACGAACCCTGCTATCGATTTCATAAGAGAAGAGATAGTTATGAGCCTTGAGAGCTTTATAGGGCCACAGCGCAATACCTTAAGCGAAAGCTCAAAGCACGCGCATAAACTGCGCATAGAAAGGCCTGTACTTACAGATGGAGAGCTTGAAAAGCTGCGTGGCATAACCGTTAACGGTTTCAGGACAAAGACCATACCCGTCCTTTTTACCGTCGGAAAAAAACGTTCTCTTAAGAGATCGCTTGAGAGGCTGTGCAGGGATGCCGTATCGGCCATAAAAGAGGGATATAGCTTTATTATATTGAGCGACAGGGGCCTCAGCAGGACACGCGCGGCCATGCCGATGCTCCTGGCCCTGGGTGCGGTGCACCATTGTTTGATAGACAGGTCGCTGCGCACCCAGATAGGGATCATAATCGAAAGCGGAGAACCGAGAGAGGTCCATCACTTTGCGCTCCTTTTTGGTTACGGCGCGGATTGCGTAAACCCCTATCTTGCCTATGAGACGCTAAAGGGCATGGTTAAAGAGAAAGAACTTTCCGTGAGCTTAAAAGAAGCGTTAAGCAATTACAGGATAGCCGTAGATAAAGGTATATTGAAGATACTCTCGAAGATGGGCATATCCACGCTGCAGAGTTACAGGGCGGCACAGATATTCGAGGCCCTGGGTTTAAATGAAAGCGTGATCAAAAAGGCCTTTTCAGGCACGGTCTCGCGCATAGGCGGCGTCGGCCTGGACGAGATCGAAAGAGAGGTCTTGCTCAGGCATGACCTTGCATATCCGCGGAAAGAGAATGCCCTTTCAGGTCTTGAGACAGGGGGCGTATATCAGTGGAAGAGGAACGGTGAGTTCCATCTGTGGAATCCTGAGACTATCAGCACGCTGCAGGATGCCTGCCGCAGCAACGACTATGCCAAATATAAAGTCTTCTCCGGGCTTATAGACGACCAGTCGGATAATCCCACAACACTGCGCAGCCTGTTAAGGTTCAAGAAGACCAGGGGTATTCCGATAGAAGACCTCGAGCCTGCAGAAGAGATCTTAAGGAGATTCGCCACCGGCGCGATGAGCTTCGGATCCATATCGAAAGAGGCGCATGAGACACTGGCGCTCGCGATGAACAGGATCGGAGGCAGGTCCAATACAGGCGAAGGAGGGGAAGATCCCGCGAGATTTATCCCTCTGCCGGATGGCGATTCAAGGAGAAGCTCGATAAAACAGGTGGCCTCCGGAAGGTTCGGCGTTACGACAAACTATCTTATAAACGCTGATGAAATCCAGATAAAGATAGCACAGGGGGCAAAACCCGGTGAAGGAGGCCAGCTGCCGGGACATAAAGTAAGTGAAATAATCGCACGCACAAGATACACGACCCCTGGTGTGACATTGATATCGCCGCCTCCGCATCACGATATATATTCTATAGAGGACCTGGCGCAACTGATATTCGACCTCAAGAACGCTAACCCGAACGCGCGGATAAGCGTGAAGCTTGTTTCAGAAATGGGTGTCGGAACGATCGCTGCCGGCGTTGCCAAAGGGCATGCGGATATGATACTCATATCGGGCGGCGACGGCGGGACAGGGGCGTCCCCGAGGAGCTCGATAAGGCACGCGGGACTCCCATGGGAACTGGGCCTGGCTGAGACGCACCAGACTCTTTGTTTGAATGGTCTCAGGACAAGGACGCGCCTCCAGACAGACGGCCAGATGCGCACCGGCCGCGACGTGGCTATAGCGGCTATGCTCGGCGCCGAGGAATACGGTTTCTGTACGGCCGCACTTATAGTCATGGGCTGCGTCATGCTAAGGAACTGCCATCTCAATAGCTGCTCTCTTGGCGTAGCTACCCAGGATGCCGTACTGGAAAGGCGTTTCCGCGGAAAAGTCGAAGAGGTGGTCAATTACTTCAATTTTGTAGCGCGTGAATTGCGGGAGATCATGGCGTCACTCGGCGTAAAGAGTATTAATGAACTGGTGGGAAGGACGGATCTCCTTAAGCTTAACAAAGGCATTGTTCCATGGAAGGCGAAAAAAATAGACTATTCGAGGATACTCTACAGGACTGAAACCCGAAAAGAGGAATGCGTTTATAAGACCATTCCCCAGGATCACGGCGTATATAACATACTCGACCTGAAGCTGATCGAGCTTTCGAAAAAGGCCCTTAAGAAAGAAACTGAACCAGTGAATATAGAACTCAATATCAGGAACAACAACAGGACGACGGGCGCTATGTTGAGCGGTGTTGTATGCAAAGCCCGCGGGGAGAGCGCTCTGCCTGAAGATACGATCCGCTGTAGATTTAGAGGCGTCGCGGGCCAGAGTTTCGGAGCGTTCCTTGCAAAAGGAGTGACTTTTGAGCTGGAAGGATTGGCAAACGACTATGTCGGTAAGGGTATTTCAGGAGGCAAAATAATAGTTTACCCCGACAAGAGCTCTGATTATGACCCGAAAGAGAATATAATCATAGGTAATACCACATTTTACGGCGCGATAACCGGAGAAGCTTATATAAGGGGCGTGGCAGGCGAGCGTTTCTGCATAAGGAACTCAGGTCTCCACGCTGTTGTCGAAGGTGTGGGCGACCACGGCTGCGAGTACATGACAGGCGGCATAGTAGTCGTTCTGGGCAGGACCGGCAGGAACTTCGCGGCAGGCATGTCAGGCGGCATAGCCTATGTATATGACGAAGACGACACCTTCAAGAGCAACTGCAATATGTCCATGGTCGAGTTGGATAAAATAGATACCCATGACAAAGAAGTTATACATAAGCTGCTGCATGAACATCACAGATTTACGGGAAGTGATATCGCAAGGGACGTTCTGGATGATCCTAAAATGATAGGCGAAAGATTTGTAAAGGTCATGCCGCTGGAGTATAAGACGATACTCAGGGGCGCGAAGCCGGCGGAAACATACGGCTTAGCGGATCCGTCCGATGGATGAGGATGAGTAAGACTAAAGCGGGAGTTTTTAGATGGGCGACGAAAAAGGTTTCCTTAAGGTGAAAAGGCGGAAACCGGGATACAGGCCTGTGTGCGAGCGCGTAAAGGATTTCCGCGAGGTGGCTGAATCGCACGGGGATGCCGACACCAGTGAGCAGGCATCGCGCTGCATGGACTGCGGGACTCCGTTCTGCCACTGGGGCTGTCCTGTGGGGAATAATATCCCCGAATGGAACGACTATGTATTTGCTGGCAACTGGAAAAAGGCCTATGAGCTTCTCGCAGAGACGAATAACCTACCTGAGATCACAGGCAGGGTATGCCCGGCGCCCTGCGAATACGCCTGCGTCCTTGGGATCAATGACGACCCTGTGACCATACGGGAGAACGAACTTACTATTATCGAACATGCCTTCAGGAAGGGCTGGGTAAAACCCATATCGCCAAAAAAAAGAACCGGCAAAAAGGTAGCGATAATAGGTTCCGGCCCATCGGGGATATCGGCCGCAGCAGAGCTTAACAAGGCCGGCCATAAGGTGACAGTGTTCGAGCGCGATGACAGAATAGGGGGTATATTAAGGTATGGCATACCGGATTTCAAGCTCGGGAAGGATGTGCTCGACAGGCGGATAGATATACTGAAGAAAGAAGGCATAGTTTTCAGAACGAACGTAAATGTCGGCGTGAACTATACAGTCTCAAAGTTAACAAAAGAGTATGACGCGATCGTCCTGGCCGGAGGCTCGCGCAAACCTAGAGACCTGAATATAGAAGGCCGTGAGTTTAAAGGCATACACTTTGCCATGGATTATCTTGTCCTGTCCAACAAAAAGCTCTGCGGGTCGTTGCAGGATGAGTGTATAGACACTAATGGAAAAAAGGTAGTAGTGATAGGCGGCGGCGATACAGGGTCTGACTGTGTCGGGACCGCTCACAGACAAGGTGCAGCCTGTGTTACTCAGATAGAGCTGCTCGAAAGGCCTCCCGAATGCAGGAGCGAGGACCAGCCGTGGCCGAACTATCCAATGCTCCTTAAGGTCTCAACGAGCCATGAAGAGGGCGGCGAGAGGCACTGGTCTGTCCTGACCAAGAGTTTTACTGGTGAAGGCGGCCATGTAAAGAAACTGCGGTGTGTAAAGGTAGATTTTTCCGAAAAGGACAAAAATAGCTGCCCTATAATGAGAGAAATGCCGGGCAGTGAATTTGAGATAGATGCAGACCTTGTGATACTGGCTGTGGGATTTGTCCATCCGCAGCACGAAGGCCTCCTTTCTGATCTTAAAATAGAATTTGATAAACGCGGTAATGTCAGGACCGATGACGGCTATATGACGTCAAAAAAAGGCATATTTTCCGCAGGGGACATGAGAAGAGGGCAGTCTCTAATAGTCTGGGCCATATCTGAAGGGCGCAAGGCCGCGCAGTCCGTAGATAGGTTTTTACTCGTGAAATAATAACATAACATAATACGGCATATAGAGTTACGAGATGTTAGTTATTTTAGAAAATTCCTTGATTATCAAACCGTTATTTTATATAATATATAAGATAATGAGGTGCTATATGAGACACTACATATTAGTATTTGCAGTCCTGGCGGTTTTGCTGGTACCGGGAGCCATTTATGCCGAGGGCCCATCTCTGAAAAGCGCAAAGGCTACAGAAGAGACGGTAACTGCAGAGGCAATAGAGAAGCTTGTGATAGACAGGCGTTTTGTCCCCAGCGGCTGGATGGGTGATTACGGGGATATCAGGCTGGACAAGGAATGTTCTGGTGATGATAAAGGTGATGTGCTCTGCCAGAAATGGACATATACTGCAAGAGGAGAACAGAATGCCGGCTGGTCAGGCGTGGCATGGCAGTACCCCGAGAATAACTGGGGAGAATCAAAAGGGCTCGACCTGACAGGTTATAGAAAGCTTACCTTCCGCGCAAAAGGAGAAAGAGGGGGCGAGGTCCTGGAAGTCCACGTGGGCGGATTTGACTCAAGCGTTGAGCTGACTTACGGCCCCGTATACCTGAAGAAGAACTGGAAAGAGTACGAGATAGACCTCTCGAGAAGCGACCTTTCGAACGTCACCTGCGCTTTTGCCTGGATGGTCAAAGGCAAATACAACTGGAGCGGATGCTCGTTCTACCTTGACGATATAATCTATGAGTAAAAAGAAAAAAGGACCTAAGATCGCAAGCAGGTCTTCGCAGGAAGACCATATAAAGGCCATATCGAAGATAAGCAAGGCCATAGCCTCAGATCTCTACCTCGAAGATATCCTTAAGCTCATAGTGGCGGTGACCGCCCAGGCGATGGATTCCAATATATGCTCTCTTATGCTCATTAATGAGAAGCGCCGTGAGCTCGTGATCCGCGCGACACAGAGCGTAAGCGAGGATTACAATAAGAAACCCCCGCTTAAGATAGGCGAGGGCATCGCCGGGAAGGTGGTACAGGAGAACAGTCCTACTGTAGTAAAGGACATCACCAAGGCCACAGAGTATAAGTACCATGATATTGCCAAGAAAGAAGGCCTGCGCTCGTTACTGTGCGTGCCCTTAAGTGTAAAGAAGAAGGTCATAGGTGTTATAAACTGCTATACTCCGAAGACCCACGAATTTACCGAAACAGAGATAGATATGCTTACCGCTGTCGCCAACCAGGCTGCCGTAGCCATAGAGAATACCGAGCTTTTGGTGAAGAGCAGGGTGATCCAGGAAGAGCTTGAATCGAGAAAGAAGACCGAGCGCGCCAAGGGCATCCTCATGAAGGAAGAGAATTTGAGCGAAGAAGAGGCATATCTTAAGATACAGAAGTACGCAATGGATACTCGTAAGACCATGAAGGAGGTGGCAGAGGCAATTATCCTTGCTTCTGACTTAAAACGACCGAAACAATAAAGCATGCCACAAAGAAGAGCAAAGATCGTCCTGGAAGACGGAAGAGTATTTAAAGGTTTTTCATTCGGCAAAGACGGCGAAAGAAGCGGAGAGATAGTCTTCAATACAAGCCTTGCTGGCTACCAGGAGATCCTCACAGACCCCTCATATAAAGGCCAGATCGTAACGATGACCTACCCCCTCATAGGCAATTACGGCATAAACCCCGAAGATATTGAATCAGACAGGATATCCGTAGAAGGCTTTGTAGTAAAAGAGAAGAGCCCCGTAGCCAGCAACTGGCGCTCCAGCCAGTCCCTCGAAGAGTACCTTAGATCGAACGGCATTATGGGAATAGAAGGCGTAGATACGCGCGCCATCACGAGGCATATAAGGCTTCAGGGCGCCATGAAGGCAGTGATATCCACCGAAGATATGGATGATAAGAGCCTTATTAAAAAAGCCAAGGCTTCGCCCGGGCTTGTCGGCAGGGATCTTGTTAAAGAGGTTACCTGCGATGAATTATTCCGATGGACGCAGAGCGATGGGAAAGAGGCAGCGCAGAGCACACAGAAAAAAGTAAAGCCTTATAAAGTGGTTGCTATAGACTGCGGTATAAAATACAACATGCTTAGGATATTGGACGATCTGGGATGTGAAGTGGTCGTCGTGCCGGCAAAGACGGCATCAAAGGATATACTCTTCATGAAGCCGGACGGCGTATTGCTCTCTAACGGGCCGGGAGACCCGGCTGCCGTTACATACGTAGCGAAAAATATAAAAGGGCTGTTTGGAAGAGTGCCGATATTCGGCATATGCCTGGGTAACCAGCTGCTCGGCATGGCGTTGGGCGGCAAGACCTACAAGCTTAAGTTCGGCCACCATGGCGGCAATCATCCGGTTAAGGACATAAAGACCGGTAAGATATCGATAACCGTACAGAACCACGGTTTCTGCGTGGATATGGATTCGCTTAAAAAAAGCGAAATCGAGATAACCCACGTAAACCTGAACGATAATACGCTTGAGGGTATGAGGCACAAGAATGTCCCGGCGTTCTCGGTCCAGTTCCATCCGGAATGTTCCCCGGGGCCGCATGACGCGATGTACCTGTTTAATGAATTCGTAGAGATGATGAAAAATGCCTAAACGAACAATACATTTTTGTCATGTCCGCGAAAGCGGACATCCATGGATTCCCGCTTTCGCGGGAATGACAGCGAGTTAAAAATGCCGAAACGCACTGACATAAAAAAGATCCTGATAATAGGCTCCGGGCCTATCGTTATAAGCCAGGCGTGCGAGTTCGACTATTCCGGCACCCAGGCCTGTAAGGCACTGAGGGAAGAAGGCTTTGAAGTGGTCCTAGTGAATTCGAATCCGGCCACTATAATGACGGATCCCGAAATGGCGGATGTCACTTACATCGAGCCTATAACGCCCGATGTACTGGAGAAGATCATCGCCAAAGAGAGGCCTGACGCGCTCCTGCCGACACTTGGCGGCCAGACAGGCCTGAACAACGCCATGAAGATCACCGAGAACGGCGTGCTCGATAAATATAATGTCAAGATGATAGGCGCCGACTACGAGGCCATAAAAAAGGCCGAAGACAGAGACGATTTCAAGAAGGCTATGAAGAAGATAGGCCTCGATCTTCCAAAAAGCGGCCTGGCGTATAATACCGAAGAGGCCAAAAAGGTCCTTGAAGAAATAGGCCTTCCGGTTATCATAAGACCCAGCTTTACCCTCGGAGGAACGGGCGGAGGGATCGCTAGTACAAAGAAAGAGTTTGATGCGATAGTGGATCTTGGATTAAAGAACAGCATGATAAGCGAGATCCTGATAGAGGAGTCCATAGTCGGCTGGAAAGAATATGAACTTGAGGTGATGAGGGACAAGAACGACAATGTCGTTATAATCTGCTCCATAGAGAACCTGGACCCCATGGGCATACATACGGGAGATTCGATAACCGTCGCACCCGCCCAGACGCTGACCGATAAAGAGTACCAGAAGATGAGGGACGCGTCTCTGGCCATAATAAGAGAGATAGGGGTCGAGACCGGCGGGTCCAATATACAATTTGCCGTGGATCCAAAAGACGGCAGGATGGTGGTCATAGAGATGAACCCGAGGGTCTCGAGAAGTTCAGCCCTGGCAAGTAAGGCTACGGGTTTTCCTATTGCTAAATTCGCCGCCAAACTCGCCGTAGGATATACACTCGATGAGATACAGAACGATATAACAAAAGAGACGCCTGCCTCATTTGAGCCCACGATCGATTACTGCGTCGTGAAGATACCGAGGTTCACCTTCGAGAAGTTCCCCGAGGCAAAAGACATATTGGGCATTTCCATGAAGTCTGTAGGAGAGACCATGGCTATCGGCAGGACCTTTAAGGAGGCTCTTCAGAAGGGCCTGCGCGGCCTGGAGATAGGACATACAGGCCTTGATAACAAGAAATCTTTTAAGGATATCCCCGAAGAGAAGATGGAGCTGAGGCTGAAAGAGCCTAACGCCTCGAGGGTATTCTACGTAAAATACGCATTGCAGCAAGGTTATTCCTCCGAAAAGATATTCGAGCTTACAAAGATAGACCCGTGGTTCATCGAGAATATCCGCCAGATCGCGGAACTCGAAAAAGAGCTGAAGGGGTCTAAAAAGAAGCTGTCCACCGAATTACTGCTTAAGGCAAAGCAGTACGGTTTCAGTGACAAACAGATAGCAGGTTTTACAGGTTCGGATGAATTGTCGGTCAGGAAACTCAGGGCCTCGAAATGCGTGGACGTCACTTACAAGCTGGTCGATACATGTGCCGCTGAATTCGAGGCGTACACGCCTTACTACTATTCGACCTATGAAACGGAGTGCGAAGCCAGGCCTACGGAAAAGAAGAAGATCATGATACTGGGCGGAGGTCCAAACAGGATAGGGCAGGGTATAGAGTTCGATTACTGCTGCTGCCATGCCTCTTTCGCGCTCAAAGAGCTGGGGTATGAGACCATCATGGTCAATTCCAACCCAGAGACGGTATCTACCGATTACGACACATCCGATAAGCTCTATTTCGAGCCGCTCACATTTGAAGATGTTATGAATATCGTCGATAAAGAAAAGCCGCACGGTATCATAGTGCAATTCGGCGGACAGACGCCGCTCAACCTCGCGAGATGGCTCAGCAGGGCAGGCGCCCCCATAATAGGCACCAGTGTAGATTCCATAGACATGGCCGAAGACAGGGATAAGTTCGCGAAGATGGTGAAGAAGCTTAATATAAACCAGCCGGAGAACGGCTCGGCCAAGAGCAGAAATGAGGCGGAAGAGATCGCCAAAAGAATAGGCTATCCAGTGCTTATGAGGCCTTCATACGTACTGGGCGGCAGGGCGATGAAGATAGTATACAGCGATAAGCAGCTGAACTTTTTTTTGAAAGAGGCGATAGATGTATCTGAAGAGCACCCCATACTCATAGATAAATTCCTGGAAGGCGCTATCGAAGTGGATGTCGATGCGATCTCAGACGGCGAGAGGACCATCATAGGCGGTATAATGGAGCATATAGAGAGCGCCGGGATCCATTCGGGCGACTCAGCCTGTGTGCTTCCTCCGCATACGTTAAACGACGATGTGATAGAGACGATCAAGTCACACACATACGCACTCTCAAAAGAATTGATGGTCAAGGGGCTCCTGAATATACAGTTCGCTGTAAAGGGGGACGATGTCTATGTGCTGGAGGTGAATCCCAGGGCGTCCAGGACCGTACCTTTCGTAAGCAAAGCAACAGGTATCCCGCTTGCCAAGATAGCAGCGAAGGTCATGGCCGGAAAGACCCTCCAGGAGCTGGGTTTCACGGAACAAAGACAAGTAGAACATTTTTCGGTGAAAGAATCCGTGCTCCCGTTCTCCAGGTTCTCCGGGGTGGACATAATACTTGGCCCCGAGATGAAATCGACCGGTGAAGTGATGGGCGTGGACAGGTCATTCGGGGTCGCTTATTATAAGTCACAGATAGCCGCGGGGCAGATGCTGCCCGACGAAGGCATGGTCTTTATAAGCGTCAAGAACAGTGATAAGCGCGAGATAGTCTTTATCGCCAAGAAACTCTGCGATATGGGATTTAAGATATGTGCCACCAAGGGGACCGACAAGGTCCTCAGGTCGAACGGCATCGACTCGGAACTCGTAGGCAAGATAGGCGAAGGGCGGAAAGAGATATCGAACCTCATAAAAAAAGGCCAGGTGCATCTTATCATAAATACACCTTCAGGCCCCAGAGGGCAGAAGGACGCGAACCCCATAAGGAGCATGGCTGTCCTTCAGGGGATACCGTGTATTACTACGATCCAGGGTGCCCAGGCCGCGGTGAACGGGATAGAGAGCATAAGGAAGAAAGACTTCGAGGTATGGTCAATACAGCAAATGGTGGGGACAGGTCCCTCCAATTGTTAACAATATCTTGGGACCTGTCCCCATAAGTGCAGGGGGAAAGGAATGCCTAAATACATATTCATTACAGGCGGGGTGGTTTCTAGTCTTGGAAAGGGTATAGCATCCGCTTCAATAGGAAGGCTGCTGGAATCGATGGGTTTAAGAGTGAGCCTCGTAAAGTGCGATCCCTACATAAATGTAGACCCCGGCACGATGAACCCCTTCCAGCACGGCGAGGTATATGTCACTGACGACGGCGCTGAAACAGACCTGGACCTTGGACATTACGAGCGTTTCACTGACGCAAAACTCGGCAAAGAGAACAATATTACGACGGGTAAGATATACTATTCCGTTATACAGAAAGAGCGCCGCGGCGACTATTTGGGAAAGACGGTCCAGATAATACCCCATATAACAGATGAGATAAAGAACGGCCTGAAGAAAGTCGGGCAGAAGAACGTTGATGTAGTATTGGTGGAGATAGGCGGGACAGTGGGCGACATAGAAGGCCTGCCATTTTTAGAAGCAATAAGACAGTTTAAGCTCGATATAGGAAAAGAGTACGCTATAAACATACACGTGACGCTTGTACCGTTCATAAAGTCTGCCGGCGAGACGAAGACGAAGCCGACTCAGCACAGCGTGGGTACACTGCGGGAAATAGGTATAATACCTGATATCATACTCTGCAGGACCGAAAGGCACCTCACAAAAGAAGTGAAGGATAAGATAGCACTCTTCTGCAACGTAGACAAGGAAGCCGTAATACCTGCTGTAGATGTAAAGAGTATATATGAAGTCCCGTTATGCTTGAAAAAAGAGGGCATGGACAAGCTTATAGTGAGGCTGCTCGGCTTAAAATGCGACGACGCGGACCTTTCGGACTGGGAAGAGAATGTCTTGAAGAGGCAGAAGCAGGCCTCTAAGAAAGTGGAGATAGCGGTCGTCGGAAAGTATATCACCCTGCAGGACGCCTACAAATCCATCTATGAGGCACTCACCCACGGCGCAATAGCCAACGACGCGAAGCTTGCTATAAGGAGAGTCGATTCGGAAGATATTGAAAAAGACGGCGTGAATAAACACCTCGAAGGCGTAGACGGTGTGCTTGTGCCGGGTGGATTTGGTTGCAGGGGCATAGAAGGTAAGATAGAGGCAGTGCAATACGCAAGGGAAAACAAGATCCCGTTCTTCGGCATATGCCTTGGGATGCAGACCGCTGTCATAGAATTTGCGCGCAACGCCTGCGGGCTCAAGAATGCCAACTCCACGGAATTCAACAAAGATACAAAGCATCCCGTGATAAGCCTTCTTGAAGAACAGGAACGGGTGAAGAAGAAGGGCGCTACGATGCGCCTGGGCGCTTATAAATGTACATTGAAGAAAGCGACCAACGCTAACAAGGCTTATAAGAAAGAGGCCATCTCTGAGAGACACAGGCACAGGTATGAATTTAATAATAAATACAAAGACCAAATGAAGAAAAAAGGCATGGTCTTTTCCGGTATTTACCAGAAGGCGAACCTCGTCGAGATAATGGAATTAGAAGACCATCCATGGTTCGTCGCCTGCCAGTTCCACCCCGAGTTCAGGTCCAAACCGGATAAGGCGCACCCCTTATTTCGTGATTTTATCAAAGCGGCCAAAGAAGAGTAAAAATAAAAGTTCTTTAATAAAAGACTATTATGTTGTATAATGCCTGAAAATCAGGCAGACCCAAAGTAAGTCCTGCAAGCCTGCATTACAATTGACCAACAGAAAGGTGGAATAACATGCCAAGAAGAAATGATATCCATAAGGTTTTGATCATCGGTTCGGGCCCTATTATAATCGGACAGGCCTGCGAATTTGATTATTCGGGTACACAGGCATGCAAGGCACTTAAAGAGGAAGGCTATGAGGTCGTCCTCGTAAATTCCAACCCTGCAACGATCATGACCGATCCGGGTATGGCGGACAAGACCTACCTCGAGCCGCTTACCCTGGAGAGCGTTACGAAGATAATCGAAAGAGAGAGGCCAGACGCACTCCTTCCGAATTTAGGCGGCCAGACAGGCTTGAATCTTGCCTCCAGCCTTCATAAATCCGGCATACTTAAGAAATACGACGTAGATATCATAGGCGTTAAAGCCGATGCGATCGAGCGCGGAGAGGACCGTATCGCTTTTAAAGAGACCATGAAGAAGCTCGATATCCCCATGCCGAAGTCAGCGCCATGCCACTCTGTAGAAGAGGCCGAAAAGATAGTGGAGCTTATCGGATATCCTGTAGTGTTGAGGCCTGCATATACCATGGGCGGCACAGGCGGAGGAATAGCCTATAATATAGATGAACTGAGGACCATTGTAAGTAGGGGGCTTTCAGTCAGCATAGTCCACCAGGTCCTGGTGGAAGAGGCGGTTATTGGATGGGAGGAATTAGAGCTTGAGGTAGTAAGAGATGAAAAGAACCAGAAGATAACGGTCTGCTTTATAGAGAATATAGACGCTATGGGGGTCCATACGGGCGACAGTTTCTGCTCAGCACCCATGCTTACGGTCCCTGAAGCGCTGCAGAAGCGGATGCAGGAGATGTGCTACAGGATCGTTGACGCCATAGGCGTAGTAGGCGGGACTAATATCCAGTTCGCGCATAACCTGAAGGATGACAGACTTGTCGTTATAGAAATAAACCCGCGAACTTCACGTTCATCGGCGTTGGCTTCCAAAGCAACAGGATTCCCGATAGCGCGCATTTCAACAAAACTCGCTGCGGGGATAACGATGGACGAGATGCCTTACTGGAGAAAGGGCACGCTGGATAAGTACGAGCCGTGGGGCGATTATGTAGTCATTAAATTCGCCAGGTGGGCGTTTGAGAAGTTCCCGGGCGCAAAAGATGTCCTTGGAACGCAGATGAGGGCCGTAGGAGAGGTTATGAGCATAGGAAAGACCTTTAAAGAGGCCTTCCAGAAAGCCCTGCGTTCCCTTGAGATAAAGAGATACGGTCCCGGCAACGCTAAGAATTTCAGAGACCTTTCTGTCGATGAGCTCAAGAAAAGGCTCTCCATGCCTTCCAGCGAACGCATCTTTTTGATGTACGAGAGCTTACGGAAGAGGATGACGACAGAAGAGCTTTACAACCTCACCTATATCGGCCGTTATTTTATAAACCAGATGAAGGAGCTCGTAGAATACGAAGAAGAGCTTCTCAGGTCCGCATGGCCGGATCTTGCGAACGATAAGCTGGCCAAGGCCAAAGAATGGGGTTTTTCAGACCGCTATCTCGCAGATCTTTTCAAGGTGGAAGAGAAGGACGTGCGTGAAAGGCGTATCGCTATAGGAAAACACGGCAGGTTCGAGGCCGTGCCTGTAAGCGGTGTCGAGAATGCGGCGTATTATTACTCCACTTATATAGCCGAAGATTCAGTCCCCGTATCACCGAATAAAAAGATCATGATACTGGGCGGAGGACCTAACAGAATAGGACAGGGGATCGAATTCGATTATACCTGCGTCCACGCGGCGTTCGCATTGAGGGACGAGGGCTTTGAATCTATCATGGTCAACTGCAACCCTGAGACGGTATCCACGGATTATGACACCTCGAATAAGCTCTATTTCGAGCCTCTTACGATCGAAGATGTGCTTACGATCCATGAAAAAGAAAAGCCGGAAGGCGCTATAGTCCAGTTCGGAGGCCAGACGCCACTCAATTTAGCGAAAGAACTGAAGGAAAACGGCATTAAGATATTGGGAACCAGCCCTGAAAGCATACACCTGGCCGAAGACAGGGAGCGTTTCCGCGAAAAGATGATAAACCTGGGGGTTCCGCAGGCGGAGAGCGGCACCGCGCGCTCTCTTGAGGAGGCCATTAAGATAGCCGAAAACATAGGGTATCCTCTTATGGTGCGACCGTCATATGTGCTAGGCGGCCGCGGCATGGAGGTCATTTATGATACAGAGATGCTCTTGAGATATGGCAGAGAGGCTATCGATGTAAGCCCAGAGCACCCTATGCTTATAGACAGGTTCCTCGAGCATGCAACAGAGCTTGAGGTTGACGCGCTCTCGGACGGACAGGATACATTTGTTGCTTCCGTCATGGAGCATATAGAGCTTGCGGGGGTGCATTCCGGTGATTCGGCATGCGCGATACCTACGATGACCGTCAAAAAAGAACACCTTGAGCTGATCGAGGAATACACAGCCAAGATAGCAAAAGAACTCAAGGTTATAGGGCTTATGAATATACAGTATGCGATATGCGACAATAAGGTATATATCCTCGAGGCCAACCCAAGGGCATCACGAACAGTGCCGCTCGTTTCCAAAATAACAGGGGTACCTATAGCCCGCATAGCTACGCAGCTGATGCTGGGCAAGAAGGTAAAGGACTTCCCGGAACTGAAGAAGTACGACCTGCCTTATGTCGGTGTTAAAGAAGCGGTCTTTCCCTTTAACATGTTCCCCGAGGTCGACCCGCTCTTAGGCCCGGAGATGAGGGCAACGGGCGAGGTTATGGGCATAGCCAATACATTCGACCTGGCGTTCTACAAAGCCCAGGAGGCGGCGGGGACAAAGCTGCCTTTAAGCGGGAGTGTTCTTCTTACGGTAGCGGATAAAGACAAGCCGGAACTCCTCCCAATAGCGAAGGAGATCAGTGATCTGGGATTGAAGATATACGCGACGGCAAACACCGCGCGGCACCTGAAGAATCACGGTGTCGAAAGCCAGCTGATAAATAAGCTGCATGAAGGCAGGCCCAATATAGCCGACGCGATAAAGAATAACGAGATAAATCTCATTATTAACACTCCTGTCGGACGCTACAGCAAGTTCGACGACAGCTATATCAGGATGAAGGCTATACAGCACAAGATCCCATATATCACGTCTATGGCAGCGGCAGGCGCCAGCGTGAAAGGGATAAAGGCTATGAAGGCATCCACTGTTTCGCCGAAACCTTTACAGGAGTATTACAGCGACAGACAACAGCCGCCATCAGAGAGGTTGAATGCAGAAAATAGGATTTGACAACGAGAAGTATCTGAAAGAGCAGTCCGAGGCGATACTCGAGAGGGTAGGGAAGTTTGAGAATAAGCTATACCTTGAGTTTGGCGGAAAGATGATATTCGATTACCATGCATCGCGTGTCCTGCCGGGGTTTGATCCTAACGTAAAGATGAGGCTCCTGCAGAGGCTGAAGGATGATGCCGATATCATACTCTGTATATACGCCGGGGACATAGAGCGCAGGAAGATCAGGGCGGACTTCGGCATCACCTACGATGTTGACGCGATGAAGCTCATCGACGACCTCCGCGGATGGGGCCTGTATGTGAAGGCGGTGGTGATCACAAGGTATGCGGAGCAGCCTGCTGCCTCTATCTTCAAGAATAAGCTCGAGCGCCGCGGCATAAAGGTGTATACGCACAAATTCACAAAAGGCTATCCGACGAACGTCGATGTTATAGTGAGCGATGAAGGATACGGCGCGAATGAATACATAGAGACCAAAAAGAAACTCATCGTGGTTACAGCACCCGGCCCGGGCAGCGGCAAGCTAGCGACATGCCTGTCACAACTCTATCATGATTATAAAAAGGGGCAGAAATCCGGCTACGCGAAATTCGAGACATTCCCTATATGGAGCATCCCGCTCAAACACCCGGTGAATGTGGCTTATGAGGCTGCGACAGCGGATCTCAGGGACTTTAACCTAGTGGACCCCTTCCATCTTGAGGCGTACAGTAAAGAGTCCATCAATTACAACCGCGACGTCGAGGTCTTCCCGGTCTTAAAAAGAATATTGGAGAAGATCACTGGCACCGAGTCTATGTACAGATCACCCACGGATATGGGCGTTAACAGAGCCGGCTTCGGTATAGTGGACAATGAAGTGGTCAGGGAGGCCGGAAAACAGGAGATAATAAGAAGGTACTTCAGGGCGGCATGTGAATATACCCTCGGGTTTGTCGATAAGGGGACGGTGGAGAGGGTGGAGCTCCTTTTGGAAGAGCTCGCCATAAAAAAAGTGGACAGGTCCGTAGTCATTCCGGCAAGAAAAGCCGCGGAAGAAGCCGAGACGAAGAAGAAAGGCAACGAGGGTGTCTATTGCGGAAGCGCTTTAGAGCTTAAAGACGGTTCTATAATTACCGGCAAGAACTCTCCGCTCATGCATGCGGCGCCAAGCCTGATCTTGAACGCCATTAAAGAGCTAGCTAGTATACCCGACAATATACATCTTCTGGCGCCTAATATAATAGAGTCTATCGCCGGCCTCAAAGAGAACGTCCTTAAGCGCAAGACCGTAAGCCTCGACCTGGAAGAGGCACTGATAGCCCTCAGTATAAGCGCGGCTACCAACCCGACAGCCAAGGTAGCCATGGAGAAGCTTAAAGACCTCAAAGGCTGTGATGTCCACATCACACACATGCCCCCTCCTGGCGATGAAGCGGGCTTAAGAAGGCTGGGCGTGAACCTTACGAGCGACCCACATTTCGTCACCAAGAGCCTGTTTGAACTCTAGGGGACACCTCTGAGATTGATTCTGGGACAGGTGTAAATGCTCATTAATTCGGTAACTCTTTTGGTGTATAATA
>CAZKWI010000004.1:0-46419 GCA_964556455.1 uncultured Planctomycetia bacterium
TCAAGGATCAATGGTATTTTAGCTATGAAAGTCAGCAGACTATTTTACAATATCAAAAGTAGCCGCAGGGCTACCCTGCGGCTATTTAGATCATCTTTTTCGTGTCTATTTTATCTCCTCTATGCGGCTTTCTATCCTTTGTTTCAGCTTAGCAAGGTATGACTGTAACACGCTCAGTTCTTCATCAGAAAGGTCTGTATTGTTGTGTATGCTTTGCCATATCTGTTCAAGCTCTTCAGCGGTTGCCGCGCCCTCCAGCTTGGCCTTGTAGCCATCTATGATGTACTCGCGGTCTTTCATGTCCTGAGCCAGCTTATCTTCGAGCTTCTTCTTGAGTTCTTCTTTCATGTCTTTGAAATCATCTATATCCTGGTCTGTTAATCTGGGGTCATTATTTATCTCCTGCCATACGTCATCGACCTTGTCAGGGCTTGATGCGCCCATAAGCTGCTGCGTAAAGGTCGTAAGTGCCGCATCCCTGCCTAATGGGCCTAGACCCCTCTTTTCGCGGTCATCTTCCTTAGCGGCTTCTCTTGTTTCCTGGTCCTCGATAGAGCCGGTATAAGCTCCTTCGGATTCAAGGGCGTTGCGCTCATTGACCTGCCCCTGGTTGGCATTGTCTATATCTTCCATATATACTTCCTGGACCTGTGCGCTGTCATCTATCCCGTATTTGGTCGGAGTCGTCTCCTGTGCTATGCTTATAATAGTATTAAGGGCTATCAGGGAGGCCGCTCCTATGACTAATATCATTTTTGTCTTCATCTTTGTCTCCTTTGTTCATCATCTTCTTCGATCTCAACAATGATGATATCTTTGTCTTCTTCTGAGGTTTCTTCCCCGCCTTCTTCGGGTTCAGCAGCATCCGCTTCCGTTCCTCCCAGGAGCGAGTCTATATCCACCACACTTACAAACTCAACCACCTGATTCGAGCTTTCCTTGGCAGCATGGCCCTCAGCCTCTAAAGAGGCGTTAAGATCCATGATCCTAGAGTCCAGATCTGATGCGACCGCTTCCACGTTCCCGGCAGTATCTCCGTAGGCATCAGGTATGTTTTTAGGGCTTGCTTCAACCTGCTCTAGGGCCATAGCTGTATTAGCTGTAAATAATAGCAATATCGCCGCCGCTATTGAAGCAATAGCAGTAACAGAGTATCGTCTGGTATGTTTTGTTGCCATGTTTGTCTCCTCTTTAGAGTGAAACATCCCTTATTCCATACCATCTACCCTAAGGACGTGCTGGAAACGGTGGCAGTTCATACTGCGATACGTCAAACTCAGGGTCAAAAGCGAGGCAGTCGTTTTTAGCCTGCGTATAAGCTGGAAAGCCGTTGTTCCATTCGATCTCTGCTGCTTCGAAGTCATCTTCGGCTTGATCTATCTTCGCTTGCGCGTTATCCCGCTCATCTTTTTGGAATTCGAGGTCCGTATTCAAATATTCTAGATCGGTATGCGCAGCGTCCACTTCAGCATCTGAATATGTACCTGCTTGGGCGTTAATGATGCTTTCGCAAACGGCTATTTGGTTCTCTATATCCTGGATCCTGTCCTCTGCATTTCTTTTATCAACAAACGCGCTACCATGTCTTGATTTAGCGTCTTCTGCTGCCGTATGGGCCGCTATGAGAACGCTATAGGCTGTACAGAGAGCATCTTCCAGTTCGCTTCGTCTTTCTTCATCGTCATCCGACATATCGTCTGCTGGATCTATCAGGTCATCTATTGGGTCCTCGAGGGGAGGGTTTAAAAGACGATATATTTCATAGTAGTCGCCTTGATATGTTCCAGATTCCACAAGTTCCCAATCGCTGCCGGAATCCGGCGATCCGTCATTTCCGTCTCCGAATGCAAAAGTTTCAGATGGTTCGTCTTCTCTGTACTGCTGGATTATTTCATCCGGGGTTGGTTGTGTTTCCTCGATTGGTTCTGTCGCCTCGGTTGGTTCTGTTGCCTCTTCCTCGCTTCCTTCCATGCCGGGATAACTGGCCGGATCTTCGGGATCGGTCATGCCGTCTTCCACATGATCCGGGACATCATCGCCATCGGAATCCGGAACCGGAATTACTACGATCTCCGGCTCTGGCTCTATTTCTTCAATTTTAAGACCTAGACCCTCGGTTATCTCCTGTATAATATCCGCGGTTTCTTGAGGCACTTCAAAGGCCGGGGGAAGCTCAATGGATTCCATATCGGCGTTTAAATCATCGACCATTGCCTGGGGATCATATTCCGCTACTTGGGCTGGCGTGAGATCATATCCAGGACCCATATCAGTCGTTTGTGATTCAACAGGCTGCTCGACTGCCGCGCCATCCTGCTGCGCCATACCAATATTAGCCATGGACAATAAAAATACCAAAGCCGCTATAGAGGCATTGGTTGTAACCCTATATCTTATAAACAGTTGTGTACTCACGTTGCTACTCCCTTCGTTTTGTCTTTTGAAATGTCTTGAATAACAGGGCAAAAAAATAACCCCTGCTTAAGCCCATATAAACTATATACCCAATATAAAGTATAATGAATTTAGACACTTATTCAAGAGGCAATAACTACCTTTTTCATCTTTAACAAAAGGCTATTTGGTGTGCTTGGAAATGGTAGTTATGAGGCGTTGAGCCCCTTCGGAAGGTTTTACTTTACCGTACATGAGTATATCGCGGGTTGAAATGCCTGGTGTGTAATAGGAATCATTGGCTTTGCTATTGCTGTCTATCGCTAGCCCTTTCAGGCCTATGCCTGCAAATAAGCCCTTGGAGCGCGAGTATGTGAATATGCCCCCTTTCAGCGCTATATCAGCTCCCAGTTCAGCGTTCCGGCCTACAGGGCCTAGCACCAGGGCCGAATTTGTACCTACGTTTATCTTATTATCCAGCATGCTCTCGAAACCCCGCTCTGTGGGTATTACGAATATTAGATCTATGGCCTGCCCCCCGATCTGCCAGCCGAAACTGAGGCCTGATACAGTAAAGAATGCGGGTGGGCCCCACTGGCCTGTTTCATGGTTTCTGTATAGCACTACCCCCTCCCCGTATCTGCCGCCCAGGAAGAAAGCCCCTTTTACAGTGGATGGGAAGATGACTATGCCCGTGGCCTTCTTAAGGAGCTTCTGGGGGATGCCTTCAGGGATCTCCACAGATTCTTTAAAGACAATAGTGCACTCTTTTATGAGCCTGTCCAGCTTGCCGTTATCCGCAAAAGCCGGGTCGTGGTGTGCTGAAAATATGCATACTATGATAATAAGGCATGATACGAGTCTGTATTTCTTCATGGCTACCCCCTATTATCCATTAAATAGCGGACTATCTTTTTATCGGCCGGAGCCAGGTTCAGCTTCTTTGCTTCGTCCAGGGTGGCCCACACGGTATCCTGACACTCTATGCAGCGGGGTTCGCCCTTAATTATATTGCAATTATATAGAAATACATGGATTTTCATTATTGGGATCTCGTCCTCCAGGGTGGTTACGAGGCTTCCTACGTCCACCTCAACGCCTATCTCTTCGGCCAGTTCGCGTTTTAGTGCTGCGGCCTTGTCTTCTCCGTCTTCCACCTTGCCTCCGGGGAACTCCCACATGGAGCCGAAACGATCATTATGCATTCTTTTGCAGAGGAATATCCTATCGTCTTTTTGTATAAGGGCGCCTACTACGTCGAACTCTTTCTTCATGAAGATCTCTTTCTCTTGCTTTCGAGAAGGGCCCGCTCTATTATGCCGCGTAGGTCATTGAGGGCTTTTCTTGAAAGAAGAAAATGCGACCTTAGGCGGGATTCGACTATCTGAAGCTCAAAGAGGTCTTTGTCTTTTACGTGTTTAAGATTTATGTTCATGGGCTATCCTTTCTTCAATATCTCCTGGCGCCTGTGGGGCGCCAACTGGGAGATATCACTTTATCGTGCTTTTTGAGTTCCGTAATGGAGGCGAACTGTATGGTGTCAGAACCGAATATATTATTTATGGTGTCTTTTGCCTTATCAAGCTTTCTCGATCTTTCATCTTCTTTAAAGAGCGATAGTACGGGAAAAGCCTCGCTGAGGTTGGATACACTTACGCCCAGGAGCCTTACAGGTTCGCGCAGTTTTTGGCTGTCTAAGAGGCGGGTGGCCACCCTATAGATGGTCTGTGTATTGTTCGTAGATATCTCTATCTTCTTCTGTCTGGAGAATGTCCTGAAGCTCTTGTATCGTATCGTGATGGATACAGTGTCCCCTGTCATATCCTGACGGCGGAGCCGGGCACCGACCATATCCGAGAGTCTTAAGAGATGTTTCAGGATCTCATGCCTTTTGTCTATATCGCGCGGCAGGGTCATACTGTGACCCATTGATTTCTCTTTTATCTCCACCCTGAATGTGAGAACAGGCGAGTCATCTATCCCCAGCCCCATATCATGAAGCCTCTCTCCTACTACTCCGAATTTTTTGGTCAATAGGTGCCGGGATGTCTTCGCGAGCTGGCCGCACGTGGCGATATTCATCCTGTTCAGGGCCTCTTTTGTGCTTCTTCCTATGCCGCAGATCTTCTCTACCGGGAGGTCTTTTAAGAGGCTCTCAACATCCTGCGGGCGGACCTCTTTCAGGCCGTCAGGCTTCGAGATATCACTACCGAGCTTGGCTATGAGTTTATTGGGCGCTATGCCTATGGATGCTGTGAGGCCGGTATCCTCTTTTATGGTTTTCTTTATCTTCTTTGCCATGGAAAGAGGCTCTCCGAACATGCTGGTAAGACCGGTTGCATCCACAAAGAATTCATCTATGGAAAATATCTCGATGAGTGGGCTGAAGCCATCAAGGATCTTCAGTATATTCCTGCAGGCAGCTGTGTATTTTCTGTGATCGGCTTTTACAAGGATGATATTCGGGCAGGCCCTCTTTGCCTGGGGGACGTTCATACCTGTCTTTACGCCGTATTTGCGGGCTTCATAGGAAGAGGTTACGAGGACCGTTCTTGAGTTAGAACCTATTACACCTATGGGTTTGTTCCTTAAGGAGGGGTTGTCTCTGGTTTCGACCGCTGCGAAGAAGGCATCCATATCTATGTGCATAATTGTGCGGCCGGGTGTCATCTTTATATAGCCCTGGGACCTTTTTCGCCTGTCCTTATCCTGTAGATCTCCTCGAGAGGTATTATGGCTATCTTGCCGTCGCCTGTACTTCCGGTATATGCGGCTTTCATTATGATCTCTACGATGGATTTTGCCTGGAAGTCGTCAACATATATCGAGAGCCTCATTTTATCTACAGAGCCTCTTCCGATGGCGCGGCTCTTTCCGAAGCCCGCTATCTTCGATATGCTCATGCCGCCTATGCCGGTCTTTCGGAGCGCGGCCTTGACGTCTTCTAATTTCTCCGGCCTTATGATACACTCGAGTTTCTTCATATGTTCTTCTCCTTTTATCTATTTTCGTTATACCATTTACAGTGGTTTTTTATGACACACTCAGAATGCAAAGGATCCCTCGCGCGGCATACCGCCCTCCCGTGGACTACCAGGAGATGGTTGAAGTTCCCCCAATCTTTTTTTGGTAAGACCTTCATGAGATCTGTCTCTATTTTAGCGGGTTGGTCGCTAGCGGTCAATCCCAATCTTTTCGATATTCTCCTGACGTGTGTGTCCACGGCTATGCCCTGGTGTTTATTGAAGGCGTTTGAGAGGACTATGTTGGCTGTCTTCCTGCCTACCCCTGGGAGCGTTACAAGCTCTTCTATGGAGTCGGGCACCCTGCCTTTGTATTCTCCGACGAGCCTGCGGGCCATATTCTTTATGTTCCTGGCCTTTGTCTTGTAGAGGCCTATAGAGCGGATATCTTTTCTTAAAGTACTTATATCAGCTTTTGCAAATGCCTTCGCGTTCTTATATTTTTTAAACAGATGCGGCGTTACTCTGTTTACCATCTTATCTGTACACTGTGCAGAAAGAATGGTCGCGACAAGGAGGTTAAGCGGTGTATAGTACCGGAGGGATGTCTTTGTGCCGGGGTAGGCTTTCTTTAAGAGGGCTGTTATTCTTTTAGTATTTGTTGTATGATGATATTTCACTTAACTCGCGCCTTATCTTTTTCTTATCTATATCCTCGTAATAGCCCAGGGAGATGAGAAGGTCCACCTTTCTGTCGCGGGGGATATTTAGAAGCCTCTTTACGGCCTTTTCATTGAACCAGCCGAGCATGCAGCTTCCTATACCGAGCTCCGCCGCCTGCAGCACAAGATGCTCGGAGGCTATGCCTATGTCTATCAGGTAGTAGCTTGTTCCCCTGAAATACCCGCCTATCTTTGCGAAGAAGGTCGACTTTTCCGAAACTACAGCTACTATCACGGGAGCGCCTTTGGCAAAGGTGTTCATCTTGTATATGCCGCCGAAGGCCTTGTCGCACAGCTCGTCTTTGAGGGTTTTGTCGTCTACGATAACGAACTTCCAGGGTTGGCTGTTGCAGGCTGAAGGAGCAAGGCGTGCCGCCTCTATACAGAGATCCATTTTTTCTTTATCGATAGGGGTATCTTTATATCTTCGTACGCTTATCCTTTTAGCGGCAAGGGTATTGAAGGGGGTCTCTTCCATCAGTTGAACCACTCTTTGCAGAGCGATACGAAATCCTCGAACCTTGAGCTGAAGAATATATCTTCGGCGTGGAGAGAGTCCTCGAAAACGGCTATCTTCTTGGGCTCTTTTGCTTTTTCGTAGAGCAGCTTTGAGTGTTTCGGATCGATGATGGTGTCGTTCGAGCCGTGGACGAACATTATGGGTATGGGGGAAATCTTCGATACGCTGTCTATGGGCTTGGTCTTTTTTAAGAGCAGGTTGCCGAGCCTCGCCTGGCCCATCTTCCAGTCGAACTTTTTGAATGTGGACGCTATGACCGCTGTATTCAAGAATCTGTTCTCTATTTTTTTGAATTCCGTAGGCGCGCTTACGGCCATGACCTTGTTGGCGACCTTATTCTGTGCGGTCTCGTTTATGGCGACTGCAGCGCCGAGCGAGAAGCCTATGATGCCCACGTATTTGTATTTCGGCTTTGTGTGATCGAGGACCGCTTTGAGGTCGGCGCCTTCATTCGATGTAAAGGTGAAATTGCCGCCGCTCGAGCCGTGTCCCCTGAAGTCCATGGTGATGACATCGAAGTCATGGCTAAGTCTCTCGGAGAGTTTTTTGAATGGTTTTGAGTCTTTGTGCATGAGAAAGCCCGGGCATATTATGATGGCTCTGTCGAACCCGCCTTCATAGTAGTTGGCGGATATCTCTATGTCGTCTTTTGTCTTCAGTTTTATTTCTCGGGCTTTGCGGGGAGGCATCTACTCTGCCTTTTTTAGGAGTTTGAAGATCTTGACTAAGTTCTTGGTGAGCCTGGTTAGCGCGGCTACTTCTTTTGCAAACTGAATGGCTTCTCTGGCGGGTATGCCGCCCATTATCTTGCCGGGTGCTACATCGCTTTTAACACCGCACTTTGCAGCTAAAATAGCGCCTTTGCCTATCCTTACGTGGTCCTTTATGCCTACCTGCGCTGCGATAGTGACATTGTCTTCTATTACAGCACTTCCTGCTATGCCTGAAGAGCCTGCTATCACTACGTTCTTTCCTATCTTGACATTATGCGCGACCTGTATGAGATTATCGAGCTTTGTGCCTTCGCCTATCACGGTCTCGCCTATCGTGCCTCTGTCTATGGATACATTGGAGCCTATCTCAACGTTGTCTTTTATGGCCACCTTCCCTACTTGCGGTATCTTGTGGCGAACGCCGTCTTCCGACTGTATGAACCCAAAACCGTCTGAGCCCACCACCGTGCCTGAGTGTATGATGACATTATTTCCTATGGAGCAGTTGTGGTATATGCTGACATTTGCGCATATGAGTGTATCGTTGCCCACGCTGGAATTTTTGCCTACAAATACGCCGGCCTCGATTGTTGTGTTCTCGCCTATGCCTACACCCTCTTCAATGACAGCGTTAGGGCCTACATATACACCGTTTGCGAGTTTTGCTGATTTTGATACTACCGCGCTGGGGTGTATACCGGGTTTTTTCCTTTCAGGCTTATAGAAGGCGCGTAGGAGATTGATGAAAGCTTCTCTTGGGTTGGGTGTCTTAATGAGTGTCTTCTTTGAAGACGCTGTGAAGCTTTCAGGTACGATGACACATGAGGCATTGGTCTCTTCCAGTTTCTCGAGGTGTTTTTTGGCGAAGGCGAAGGATATCTCGCCATTCTTAGCGCTCTCTATGCTGCCTAGATTATTTATCTGCAGGCTGGCATCTCCTACGACTTCGCCTTTTATGATACCCGCTATCTCTTTTACGCTTACGCTTTTTTGCATATCAGTCGAATTTATATACCTTTCTTATCTTTTGTATTACGTTCCAGGTGCACTTGAGCCCCTTTGGGAATGTTACGAGATCGCCCTTATTGATCTCCACTTCACCCGAAGCCGTCTTTACCTTGACCTTTCCTTCAAATACATAGGCCGTCTCGACCGAATCGTACTCCCAGTCGAACGTGCTCGGTTCGCACTCCCACGGGCTCCAACTGTCTATATTAAGGGTTTTCAACTCTTCGGTCGATGGCTTCTTTATCTTTATCTCTGACATAAAACCTCCGTATTTATATATATGATATAATAAAACCCTATAAGTGTCAATGAATAGATTAGACGGAGGCGAGGGCCTCGAAGGAGCGGAGGTACTCTTCGTATTCGCGCTGGAGTTCGGGGGTAAGGCGCCTTATCGGTTTGAGGAATAACAGGTATTCTTCGTCAGCCGCAGTAGCCAGAAGGTTAAGGGCATCGTTAAAAGAATAGCCGTAAACAGCATCTTCGCCCATGTCTGTTAGAGCTACTACCTGGATCTTCTCCATTGACGCATAGCATGCAGTAGCCGCAGCCAACGTATCTTCATGAATATTGTCATTCATCCTGCCTATTAGTATACCAAATATATCTTCTTTTGTTCTTATGGAGCTTTCCTGTTTCGCACACAAATACTCGACCAGCGAACGCAATAGAAGCACGTGATCTCCAACAGGTTTACTTGCCGCCAAGAGTTCACTTTTCAAGACTATTACAGTTTTGAATTCTTTTTTCGTTTTTTCATTTATAGCGTCAATAAGGCTTGTTATTGCCCGGGCGTTGCCCGCGTCTTCAGCATAAATGACTATTTCGCTCAGTGCGTTATGGTCTATATGGCTCAATGTATATTGCAGGTCGAGAAGGAGCCCGTTTTTCAGAGCAGGTTCCGCATGCATAAGGAGAGATTTTCCGCGTTCCTTTAAGATCTCAACGCTGGAAACAAAGCGCGTATCTTCGGCCACAGTGTCGAAATATTTAGCCTTTTTAGCAAGGGAAAGCATAGCCTTTTGAAGATCGCCCTGCATGCCTGCCACGGTAGCGGTTCTGCCGCCGCCGCCGCTGGCGGGTAAGTCGAAGCCTTCGTTCTCAACAAACTTCGAGGCGTATTTTACGCCGCAGGCTTTTCTGGCATGCGTGAGGTATTCAGGCAGCCTCATGAGGTCATCCAGCTCGCTTGGATCGGACAACTCGATCTTCATGAGCCAGCCGCCCTGCTCGAGCGTTTCAGTCCTGTCGCCGTAAGGATCACTGCTTGCTATTATCGGTTTTTCTATATCGTGATGTACCGCTATGATCTTTCCACTTACAGGACAGTGTAGGTCCGCTACAGACTTCGCTGTTTCAATCAGGGAGTCGAAGACCCCATCTTTTGCTACAGTTTGGCCGACAGCAAGATCAGACAATCCCGGCAATTTATCAATAGGTTTTGCAAGCAGTACCGCGGCGTTCAGGGTGATGCCTATCGTGGCTATCGTTTTGTCGCCTGCCTGCTCAACGCGGAGATATTCGTGAGATCTCGAGAAGTAGTAATCATCGGGGTTTCTATTTCTTAGCTTCGGAGGCGCTTCTACTTTCTTGACAGTTTGAGCTTTTTCATCGCTCAATTCAGCTCGCAAGAAACCTTCTATGTCAGAGGTGCCTGTATCTTCGGAGGTTTCATCATCGATGCGCCTGACAGGCCTTGACCATGGAGCACCGGCGAGGATGAGTATGCCCAGGTTTCTGCGGCCCTGGTCAGAATCTAGGGCCTCTTCCAACGTCATCTTTTTGCTTTCTGCAACAGTATGCACAAGCGCTTCTTCGACTGTTTCATCTTGTTCTCTGTGGGCTTCTGATAGAAGATTAGCGGCTTCCAGCTGTGTTTCAAGCTCTTCTCTGTATCCTGCCGCAACCAGTTCTTTTACGGCTTTTCTGAGCGCTTTTCTATCTCCCAGCGCCTCTCTGGCCACCTCTATGATCGCTTTCTCGAATATCTCTACATCACGCTTAGAGGCTGTATCCGTAGGTTCTATCATTATCGCTTCGTGGACGTTCTTCGGGAAATACACCGTCGGCGGGTGCACGCCCTTATCAAGCAGCCTCTTTGCGATATCCATGGTGGTTATCCCGCGCTCTAATAGCTCATCACATGGAGTTACAACGCACTCATGCATGCGGTAGTCTTCGGTATTATGTTCTACCTTGAAGAGGCCGGAGTTTATGATCTTTGCAAAGGCGTGATTGGCGTTTACAGTTGCGTTTATACTTATCTCTAGCAGCCCCTTTACGCCCATAGTGAATGCGTATCTCGCCGCACCGATGAGCACTCCTATGGCGCCGTGGTGGCCGGAGACATTACCTATGGAACGGCCTGGTCCGGAATGATTTATGTGGTACCCTGCCGCTATTGCCAATTCGCCCCCGGTAGTCTGGGCTGCCCTGTGTTCAATGGTCGGGCTTGGCAGGTATTCCACCAAAAGATCAGATACGACTACAGGCCCTGCGCCGGGTCCGCCTCCCCCGTGGAGCGTCCCAAAGGTCTTATGCGGGTTGAAATGCATGGCATCCACCCCGAGGTCCACGGGACGGACCTGGCCGATTATGGCATTGAAGTTGGCCCCGTCCATATAGACTAGAGCTCCGGCAGCGTGGATCATTGCGGATATCTCGGGTGTGCGCGGTTCAAAGAGGCCCAGGGTGTTCGGTATCGTTAACATTATACCAGCGATCCTGCCGGCGTTATTTGGGTCGTTGAGTATCCTCTCTAGGTCGTCTATATCCACATTCCCGTCTTCGTCCACTTTTACAGGCAGTGCTTTCATGCCAGCCATGGTGATACTTGCGGGGTTTGTGCCGTGTGAAGTGGCCGGAGTTATCATGAGGTCGCGCGGCTGGCCCTTGTGTACGTGCCTGTGATATGCCCTGAACATCTTGAGTGCTACGAGCTCGCCGTGCGCTCCAGCAAGCGGAGCGAGCGTTGCGGCGAACATGCCGGTTATTTCGCATAAGTACACCTTGAATTTGGAGAGAAGCTTCAGCAGTGGCTGTATGGTCTTTGCAGGCTGGAGTGGATGTATATTCATGAAACCAGGCAGGCTTCCCGCCCTCTCGTTCTCGCGGTCGTTCTCTTTCATGGTGCATGACCCCAGGAAATAATCGCCTTTATCCATATCGTGGTTCAGGTTGGCCCATTTCCAGAATAGTTTGTATAAATCGTCGTCTGATAAAGATGGAATTTCGGCCATCTCCAACCTTGCTGCGTCCACCTCGAGATTCTTGGCCATATTAGTACGCCAGTCTTGCCTTATTGCTGAAACCTTTTCGCGCGTTCCCTGCACCCCTTCCATCGTATCTATTATTGCGTCTACAAGGCGGTCGACGTCTTCTTGCGTGTTTGCATTGGTGAAACTGAATAATATCACATGCTTTGCAGGGCCGCCGTTTTCGCTTACGTATTCAGAGACATCGATACCGCTTATGATGCCGTGGTTATCCAGAAGTTTCTCGTTTAACTCAGCGGCATCAGTGGGCACCCTGACAGCCACCTGCCCCATGACATTTCTGTTTAACGGAATGAATCCCGGGATCGCCTCTATCTGTGTTGTAAAACTAGCGCACAGCTTGCGGGAATGAAGGTTGGCTTCAAACAGGCCGTCCCAGCCCACCGACAAAAGATACGCGGTCGCCCTTATGGCTATGAGCGCCTGAGCAGTGCAGATATTGGATGTGGCCTTCTCGCGGGATTTGTGCTGTTCGCGGGAGCCTTTTATCAAAGTGAAAGCCTCATTCCCTTTTATATCCTTAGTCTTTCCGACTATGCGGCCGGGCATCTCATCTATATATTCTTTTTTTGTGGCCATTATACCCAGCCCCAGTCCGCCCATTGCCATGGGCGTTCCGAGCGGTTGGCCTTCTGCAGTCACTATGTCCGCGCCGTATTCTCCCGGTGGGCGCAGGCTTGCCAGTGTATGAGGGTCGTTTACATGCACCGCGAACAACCCGCCTTTACTATGAGCTGCTGTGCCGATGGCTTTGAGCTCTGTTTCTATAGCGCCAAGGAAGTTCGGCTGTTCGGCAATTACGCAGACGAGCTCATTCCCTATTCTGTCAACGACCTTTTTAAGAGCGGCAACATCGGCTTTTGTGTCCTTTTTGTCAAAAGGAACTTGTACTATCTCGAGCCCCATATCCAGGGCATAGTTTTGAAGGACAGCCTTGCATGCGGGGCTTAATGAATTTGCAACGACGACTTTATTCCGCTTCCAGTTACTCCTATCTTCTCCGGGATTGACTATCCTGTGCGCCATTAGCATGGCTTCGGCAAGGGCCGTCGGCCCGTTATACAGTGAAGCGTTCGAAGAATCCATCTTTGTGAGTTCCTGTATGAGCGATTGGTACATATAGAGCGCTGCAAGATTTCCCTGGCTCGCTTCCGGCTGGTATGCGGTGTAGCCAGTTGAGAAGCCCCTGTGCTGGCCTATGCGGTTCACTATGTCAGGAATGCACCAGTTGTATATATCCCCGCCCAGGAAAGAAGGGCATTTGGTGAGGTCTTTATTCTTTCCGCTGAGCTTTTTGAACCACCCGAATATCCTGTCGACTATACTGCGCCAGGAAAGGCCTTTGCGGCTCGGGAGCCCGTCCGGCATCCTGTAGGTGTCGCGGAAGAATTTTTTGAAAGGTTTCGCCGGCAGGCCCTGCATTTCACAGGCCTTTAGATATGATGGGTAGACCTTTTCCTCGAATAGTTTAAAGAGCTCTATTTCTGTAAAGCCGGGGCCGCCTATATCTTCGAGCATCGCTTCCCTGTCGTCAATGTCTGTGCCGCCTGTCGGCCTGTTAACTATAAGATATGAGGCGTTCTGCTTATATCTGTAAATAGGCGTCCGCACTATCTTGCCCGGCTCTTTCCCATCCCCTACTGTAACGAGCGTGCCGGGCTTTGCGTGTTCTTTGTTTACAAGAGCGAGGGCTATCGGCTTATCCAAAAGAGGCGACCGTACAACGCTTGTGGCATGGCCGACCGGACGGCCGTCAACATAAACGGTTGAACGCTCCTTGGGCTTGTTCTTATCCAGGACAATGCTGACAAGCCTCAATTGCTGATTCTCTTTTTGGACGGCGAGGGCCTCTTTACCTAGGAAATTCACTTCATCCTGGCCGGTTACGTTCTTCTTGTTCAGCGCCACAACCCCGCCCTGGCCTATCTCATAGGGTGTGGCATGGGGTATCTCTTTGCCGTAAAGCCAGCAGCCCCCCTCTACTCGCAGGACATCTCGGGCCGAAAGGCCGCACGGCATTACACCCATCTCCTCGCCTATCTCCAATAAGTCTCTCCAGAGCGCTGCCACATGATCGGGATGGATGAATATCTCGAAACCGTATTCACTTGTGTATCCTGTCCTCGATATCAATGCGCGGACCCTTTTCCCGTCCACTATAAGGTCGCATTCGACTATCTTGTGCCTGCCTATGTTCACAAGGTCATAATCCGCTATAGGCTGCAGGACCCTGTCAGACATCTTACCCTGGAGCGCTATGGCGACTTTTTGTTCATGCGGGTCGCTGCCCAGGTCTTTTATGGTTATATCCTCATTCTGCCTGAATGGAGCACCCCTATGCTTTCTCAGGTGCTCATAATCCTTTTCCCAGTTGGACGCGTTCACAAAGAGCATATATGAGGCTTCGCCTATCCTGTATACCCATATATCATCCACTATTGTGCCGTTCTCATCGGTTATGAGAGAGAACTGAGAGTCGCCCACCTCTTCTAATTCATGCATGTCAGCTGTGGTCGTATACTGCAAAAAGTCGAAGGCGTCTGTGCCTTCGACCTTTAATACTCTCATATGTGTTATATCAAATAACCCCGCTGCATTGTGGACGGCCATGACCTCATCAGCCACGGTCCTGTCGGGATCATGCGCAGGCTGGTATTGCATGGCCATGCCTTTTTTGCCCGCGAATTCAGCCGTGTCAGCGTTGTCTTTTTCATTTTCGCCTAGGAGCGGGGTTGTGTCCGGCGGATAGAGCGCGCCGGGGCCGAAATTATGAGGCGAAGATGTGATACTCATAGGAGTCAGGAACCCTATATCGGTGTTATTTATAAGGCTGTAAAGAGTCAGCCCCATTTTTATAGCCAGCGCGATCTCGGCTACAAGATAAGGCGCCTTGGGGCCTATTATGGATGCCCCGATGATGGTATCTGCGCCTGTATGGGTGACCAACTTTATTAAATTATCACCGTCAGCCGTTCTAAAATATTTTATATTTATATCGGGCTCTATTTTTAAAGGGGCATAAAGGGCCCTGGCCGCTGTCTCGCTTATGCCCACGGTGGCAATTTCAGGAGCGGTAAAGACTACAGACGGTATGGTTGTTTTCTCTATCTTTGATGGCACATAGCCGTTTATCGTAGCAGCTTCCGCGGCTACTTTACCTTCATATGAAGCTTTGTGTGCAAGTAAGGGGTCTCCGTTAATGTCTCCCGCAGCATAAAGTCTCTCATCAAAAAGCCCGGTATCATAAACGAACGCGTCACCGTTTACACTTGCGGCAGTTACGAAGGTTTCACTAAAGGCTGTTTTTATCTGGCCGGTATTGCTGTCTGTGTCGACCATCCCGTTCGGTAACACCTTTATGCCTAATTCACGAAACCCCTCAGTATTGGGGGTTCGCCCGACGGCCATGAGGACTTTGTTCGCCTTATTTTTCGGTATATCAGTACTTTTAAAGCTTTCACCGAGCCTGAAGATTATACCTTTTGCCTCGAGCTTACATTGCGCTGCTTCCGCTATATCCTTATCAAGGATACCGGGGCATATCTGGTTCTCCTTTTCGACCACTGTCACATTGCACCCTAGCGCCCTGAATATCGTGGCAAATTCAAGCCCTATAGCGCCTGCGCCTACGACTGTGAGGTTTTCAGGTATCTGGCCTTTTTGCAGTAGCTCCAGGGCTTTTGTACTATCTATGACACTTTCATTGTCTATATCTATGCCGGGGATAGTAGATGGCCGGGATCCTGTCGCGAATATGAGTTTCTCAGCTTCAACAAAACTGCCGTCGCCAAGTGGTATCTTTATCATTTCACCAGGCTTGTCTATATTTTCAATATCTTCTATAGAAGCCGTATTGTAAACTCTTTCAACACCGTTTGTCGCGAGCAGGTCTTCTATCCCCTGCCATAGGCGCGTTAAAATAGGTCTTGTACGCCCGGCAATATCGCCCAGTATCTCTTTAGTGTTTAATTGCGAGTGTCTCATTATGGCATGCCAGGCTATCTTGGTGGGTATGCAGCCTTCGTTGAGGCATGTTCCGCCAAGCCTCTTTGGGAGTTTATCGATAATGACTACATTCTTACCTTCCTGGGCTGCGCGTATAGCGGCAACATAACCCGCAGGCCCCGCGCCTATTATAGCGATATCATAAGAGTTATCTTTAAGCTTTGCCGGTAAAGTTAGTCTCTGGCCACGTGGCGGTCGCGTGTGAATGGACTTTCCGCGCGCGAGGAGCTCCGCTAGTTCACCGATGGCTTCAGACATGGTCGGATGCGGGAAAATCATCTCGGCAATATCATCTATCGTTGCCCCTAAATTTACCGCGGTATCGATAAAACGGGCCAAATCTGCGGATTGTGTGATGGCGCCCACGACCTTGCGGTTACTTTTATCCATTATTAACTTGATCGACTCTTCGCCAGTGAGTCTTTCATATATTCTCTTAGGCCGTTCTTCTCCAGTGAACTCATCCGACAATATTTGTCCCATGCCGAGATTGCCAAACTTAAATTCGCCCATAGCATATTGAGCAGGACTCGCCATTGCCAGAGATTCTGATACGCCTATCCGGAAGATACCATCATCTCCATCCGTATTAGTGTCAGTGGTGGAGGTCCTGGCGGAGGTGTAATGCCTAGGAGTAGGGCCGCCGTCAGCTTCTGCTATAGAGGCTGTTTTTAAGAGCTCTGGATAGCTATTATGCCTGTGCTTAAAAATGAGCCCTGCCATTGAATCGGGATACTTTTGAGCAAATTGCCGTATCGGACCGATATCATGTGATGTCAAAGCTTCTTTTACGGCAACCTCTAATATGGGACCTAGGAATTCAGGCGTCTCGCGTTCGACGTCATCGAGGTTCACTGCATTATACCAGTCGAGAAGTTCGTGGGCGAGCACCGCGGCATCTTCTATGGGATCGAGCCTGTCCCTTACGGTAATGCGCGCGTCTGATGCGTGGCCGTCTATCCTTCTTTGTTTTTTGGCGGCGGGGTCATAAACGACCCATTCAGAGCCTTGCGGCCTGAAGCGCTGAAGCCTCTTTTGTTTACAGAGTATGATCAAGGCGTCGACCAGATTTTCGAGCCCGGAGTGCCTTAGATAATTGCACATGGTCCCAAGCGCAGTTCCGTGTCTGAATTCTGAAAGCTGGACATATCGAAGCCGCGGAGTGTTTGGCTCATCCGCAGCTGTATCCAAAGGTGTGTCAATGCGCAACTGATGGTCCTGGTAATTTTCTATCAGCGCTTCGACAGCTTCTCTGTATTTTACGACCTCCTCAGGCCGGACCTGGCGCATTGTGGAGGTCGGTTCGAAGGCGTAGGAGGTATTTGTTACTAAAAAGGTGAAGATAAGTAGATAGGTTATTGGCTTGCCTAAGAAGGGGTTTCTTAAGAGGGATTGGGTGCTATAGATGCTAATTTTATCCCTTTTTCTCATAAATCAGTTAACTTTGTTAACCTATTTATAATATATCATATACAAAAAGAATAGTCAATGGACCATATCTAACTTTTTTAATATCTAAATTTGGGGACGGGGTCATTTCCAATCGGAAGCCTGTCTAAGATTTGTGCGGAAGGATGTCCCCTGCTATTTCAGGAGTGAGTCTGGAAAACCAATGTTTTTTACAGTGATTTTGCCGGTGAATTTGGGGCCGTCTTTATGATAGAAGCCGGTCTTTGGGAGGCCGAATGTTATGGTTTCGGTCGCTTTTAAACAGTCACCTCTGCACTCGCCTGTTGTGGCATCGAGGCCGGAGGGTACATCTATGGACAGCACTTTCTTATTACTGTTATTAATATGCCTTATAATATCGCCTGCCAGGCCCTTGGGAGATCCCTTAAAACCCGTGCCGAATATGGCGTCCACTATCAGACCGCAGCTCTCGAGGTCTATCTGGGAAGCCAGGTCTTCTCCTGCCTTCAAGATGATGATCTTTGGATCGAGATCCTTAAGGGCCTTTAGGTTTATGGCGGGGTCTTTCTTAAGCGAGCTCTCTTCTGACAAAAGATAGGTCGTTACCTTGAAGCCGTGTTCTATCAGCTTGCGTGATATGACAAGCCCGTCACCTCCGTTATTACCCTTACCGCAGAATACTACCACGCTTTTTTCGCTGTCTGCCAGTTTTCCTGCGGCTGACGCAGAGGCAATACCTGCGTTCTCCATCAGGGTGATGCTCGGTATGCCGAACTCCTCCTGGGCGCGCCTGTCTATTTCCTGCATTTGGGATGATGTGGCGGTCTTCATTATAGCCTTTTGTAAAAATTCTAACCAGGCTAGAAAAGCTAACCTGGTTAGAATTTTCTTGTATTCATTTTGATGCTAACCTGTATACCCGCATATCGGGCAGTCTTCTATGTTCCTTCCGGTCGTGGGATTCCAGAATGTCAGTAAGTCCACTATGCCATTACCCGTCCTGCCGATGGCGTTCCCCAGGCCAGCCACTACCGCGGTAAAGAAATGCGAACCGCTTTCCATCTCTCTGCCCGGGCTCACTACGATTTCAGCCCAACCCATGAGCGTATTGCCGAGGCCGCGTATCAGCCTTCCGCCTGCTTTGCTTGCGTAAGCATCGCTGTCTACTCTGTCGCAGATGTAGCATTCCGCGTATGCCGTGCCGGTCAATAGAAGTACCGCAACAACTACCAATAATACTTTTTTCATTTATTCACCCCCTTTCGCTAAGGCCGTATCTTCTGCTTTCGGTTTTGTTTTCCATCTCCTGTGCATCCAGACCCAGTGGTCCGGGTATTTGCGGATATATTTTTCAAGGATACCCGTCCATATGGCCGTATTTACCAGGACGTCCCTTTCTAGGTCTCCTGTCATACGCATTTTTACCGGGGGCTCGACGAAAAAATCGTACTTATCCCCGTTCCTTACGAGGAACATCGGCATAAGTGCGGCATCCGTCTTCATGGCGAACTTCACCGGGGCGGCCGGCGTATACGCGGGCTTTCCGAAAAAATCGACGAAGACGCCTTCTATACTGGCTACATCCTGGTCTGCGAGAACACCTATGTATCCCCCGTTCCTTAAGATGCGCAGGACCTTCTTGGGGGATTCGTCGCGGTATGTGACACTGTTGCCTGTGTGCTTTCTCATCTTTACAAAGAAGCGGTCGAGTCCTTCTATATAGATCTTTCTTACTATGAGCGCTCCGTAACAGCCTATATGGTTTAGAGAAGCTGCCAGGAGCTCCCAATTCCCGAAGTGGCTTGCGAGGACTATTACGCCCCTTCCTTTCTTATGGGCTTCGAATATACGCTCTTTATTGTGAAAGACCACGTGTTTATCGAACCATTTCTTCGTAAGCTTCGGGTAGCTTATCCATTCTACGGCATTTTTGCCGAGGTTCGAGAAGAGCTTCAGGGCTATATCCTCTATTTCCTTATCCGTCTTCTCCGTGCCGTAGGCGAACTTCAGGTGGTCTAAGGTCTTCTTTCTCTCTTTTTGGAGGATGCGGAATATGAGCCTCCCGATAAAAGCACCCGCATTCCTTCCAACATTAAGAGGCAGGGGATAAAGAATAAGACCCAGGGCCCTTATGAAAATATAAATGAGATTGCGGTAAGGCTTATGCTTCATCTATTTTTTAAAGAGTATTTTGAGGTCCGCTGTCATCTCATTTATGGCTTCGGCTATACCCTGGAGCTCGTCGTACTTTCTAAGGTTCATACGCGCGTTAAAGTTGCCTTTTCCTATCTGGCGGAGGGTTCTTTCTATCCTGTAGGCCGGCCCGGCTATCTTATGTGACAAAATGACCCCGGCCAGGACCACGAAAGGTATTACGAGTATGACGCGCAGCACTATGACCAGGCTTACCTGCTGCAGTGTGGCTACGAGCCTCCCCTGGGGATATACGTTGCCCAGTTTTTCGCCAAGAAGCGTTACGGATGAGTGAAAGGTAGTCAATATACAGATGATAGCTACGACAAAAACGGTCAGGAGTATTATGCCGATATACCTTACCTGGAAAGCCGGATTTACGATATACTTCTTTCTTCTTATCTTTTCCATGAGCACTCCTTTTAGTTTTTTGTCAGGCTAAAGCCTGACTTACATGTCATAAAATGTCATTTAATGACGATGAGTTTTCTTCTTACGGTGATCGTTATCGCTTTCTTTCTTTTCTTTATCGTGGCCAGGACTTTTTTTAACGGCGTATACACAACCGACCTGTTATCGAGCGCAACTATGAGGTCCCTGTCCCTTAGGCCTGCCTTCTTGGCCGCGCTGCCGTCCTTAACAGACTCGACCGTGGCGCCTTCCCATTTCATGACGAGCGTTGCGTCAAACGGCAGGCCTTTCCTGAACTTGACCTTTCTTTCGGTGGTAAGGCTTATTGTGGCCTCTTCCGGCCCCAGCAGGAGATCGTGCAGCTCTTCGAGGGTAAGGTAGTCGCACATTATGGACCAGGCGGATATCAAGGCGTCGCCTGCGCGTATACCGGCCTTCCTGAAGTTTGACCTCATGGAGGTATTCTTTACGTAGAACCTGCCGGCCGATTGTGTGACCGTTATGCCCAGCCCTGCCCTTAAGGACTTTTCGAGCTCTGCGTTATTGCGGGGGCCTGTCAGCGCACTTCCCCCTGTGCCATCTGCGCCTGCATTGCCGGATACGATCTCGTTCTTCATGTTGAAGTATTCAACTTTTATCAAACCCGGGGTATTACTTACTATGATCTCGGTGTGATATATCCTTTCGTTCAGGGAGCGTATGTCGCGGTTTATCTTCTGTGCCTTGAGATAATATTTGAGCGCGGCTTTATATCTCCCCTCTTGGTAATGCGCATCACCGAGGCTTATGAGGTTGTCGATCGTCTCGTCGTATTCTATGCTTTTGATGTCAGACTTGAGGATCTGTCTTTCACCACCCACGGTTGAATATGTTATCCTGTCCTTAAAGTCGGCTATAACGATGCCCTTAAGCTCCGTATTATTTTTTAGGTGCACAGTGTCCGCGCCGGCCCGGCATGGCGGCAGGGCCATAGAGACCATCAGGAGTACAAAAAAAGACCGTAAAAATGTATTCATATCTTCTTTATCGCCGTAAACCTTTCCAGGGCCTTTTTGAGCAGTTTTTTCGAGCCATTGTATTCTATTATTTTGAGCGCCTCTTCGGGGCTGAACCATCTTCCCTCCCTGATCTCTGATGTTTGTATATCAAGCTTCTCCTGGGTGGTCTCGCACAGGTATATATAGACCGTCTTGAACCTCAGGATATCAAGCAGCTTGTAGTGATAGGTTGTTTCGCCTATCTTCTCAAGTATCGCCGTCTCCTCTATGCCGGTCTCTTCGCGTATTTCGCGCAAGGCCGCTGCTTCCGGGGACTCATCCTTATCTATATTGCCCTTCGGCCATGTCCAGTGGCCGTAACTGTCTTTTATAAGGAGAACGGAGAATTTCTCGCCGCTCCTGCGGGCCACTACGCCTCCGGAAGAAAATTCTTTTTTCACTATTTCTTGGGTTTATTTCTGCAGCCGCACTTCTTGCACATTTTCCATACTCCTTTTACCGCCGGCCGGGGACCGGCGGCTCGTTTATGAAGTCGACAAAATCTATGCGCCCGTATATCTCTTTTTTTACGTTGGACTTCCTCTCCGCGAGATACGGGTGAGTCTGGTAGCCAGTGAATATCCTGGGCGGAGTGGCACGATGCTTCTCTATCATTTTATCAATGGAATTCAGTATGGCTTCAGGGTTATAGCCGGCCTTCTTCATGTATCTGACAGACAATTTATCGGCAAGTTTTTCGTCTTCTCTTGAGTAAGATAGCATCAAATGCCCTATGGCGTTATTGATCTGCATCTTTGTGCGGTTGTCGGATGCCATCTGGGCGCCTACAAGATTTAAGGCAAGGGCACCCAGGGATCCCTGCGTGCGCCTTACGCTGTGTTTCGCGGCTATGTGCCCCACCTCGTGCGACAGGACGCCCGCTATCTCATCATCGCTCTCCATAAGCCCCACCATATCCTTAAAAATGTATACATAGCCTCCCGGGACGGCAAAAGCGTTTATGCGCTGTTCTGGCTTAAGATCTTTACCTTCCAGGACGTAAAACCGATATTTTATATCTTTCCGGTCGCATACCGCCGCTAACTTCTGGCCTATGGAATCTATCCTCTTCTGCAGGGCAACGTCTTCATATATGCCGAACTTTTCCCTGATGTCCTTGAACATAGATTTGCCTATCTTGGTCTCGGTATCTGTGGAGATCAGTATCACCTCTTCGGAGTCTGTAGCGCGCAGATACTCGGCATGGCCGGTGCCCGGGAATAGAAGAATGGAGAATATGAGGATATACGTTAACCTGCTCATATGATAATATTACATTATATAAGCGTGTTTGTCAATATGCGGGGAATGACGGTGTAGGCACCGTCATTTTTTCTTGTAAGCCCTTCTGACGCTTTGGCCTATGATCATTATGAGGATTATCGTTATGAGTATCGCGATGGCTAGAACTAGGAGTATGATCACTACCCACCCAATGGCGTTTATAAGAGGCCACAAGAGTATAAGGAGTATGGAAAGAATGCCAAAAAGCGTTATTACAAGCACGCCTACCAGGAAATCTTTTATCCCTTCTTTTATCCGCATAGGGCTTTTTCCCCGCTATTTTAAGTTGGCCTTGAAAAAATCAAGGACCTTTTTTTCGTACTCATCGGTCTTTACCCTCCGCGTCTGCCCGTGAAGCGCGTCATCTATGATCCATAATTCGCTCTTGGGGTTGGCGGCATGGAGGGTATTCGCGTTTTCCACGGGCACCAGCTCATCGGAGCGCGAGTGGATAAGAAGAATAGGGAACTTAAGCTCTTTAATGGTGTGCGCGGGCGTGACAGACTCTATATCCATCTTGAAGATCATCTTAGCCTGCTTTTTTGTGAAGAAGGCAAGGATATGTTTTAAGGGGCCGTATCTTTTATAGAGTGCGAGCAGTGTGCCCTCCAGGGACGCGAACGCTGAGTCTGTGACCGCCGCCTTTATGTCCGGAGAATTGGCGTGTATTATCACAGAGCCGCCCATGGAAAATCCGAACGCGCCTATTTTTTTGAACCCTTTTTCTTTCAGCGCGTTCACCGCCGCCGCGAAGTCCAACCTTTCCTTATCGCCTATCGTGCTCTTTTCCCCGTCGCTGCGGCCCATGCACCTAAAATCGAAAAAGAGGAGGTTGTAGTCTTTTGCGAGAAAAGAGGCGAGTTTCAGTAGGTCGCCTTTATCCGCGGGGTACCCGTGGCATATCACGATCGCGGCGTCGGAGTCTTTGTTCGGCAGGAACCAGGCGGCCAGCTTAAGACCGTCCTCGCTCTTGAGCGTCATATTGTCGTACCAGAGCTCCAGGTCCCTGGGCGTAAAAGGCGTAAGGTATCTTCTGGGATGGGCATAGAGAAAAAGGGTGTATAAAGATATAATAAAGAGTATTATGCCCCCTAATAACAGAAGATTGAACAGGAATTTTAACATGTCCTTCCCTGTCTTATTTTATGTAATAATCTTCCTTTGTGGGCAGTACCTCTTCTTTCATAGGAAGCACCTCTTCCTTAGCAGGCTGTGGCTTGACGACCTCTTTGGCCTTCTGCACGACGGGCGGCCTCGGCGACGCCGGCTGCCTCTTGGGTGCCTTCTTTGTGGGTTTTATCGTTGTAAGGGCGCAGCCGGATAAAAAGACCAGCGCGATCAGTAAATATAGAGCCTTTTTCATTTTATTACCCCTTTCTTTTTTTGTTTCACCCTTTCGTTATCCCAGTATCTCTACGGCCTTAGCGTCATTGCTTGATTTTAACACCATAGGCGCTTCGGAGGCCTTGCTCGTCGAGCCGTATATATAGCTTAGGTTTATTTTCGCAGCCTTCAGTTTTTCCGACATCTTGGCTGCCGCACCTACTTTATTAGCCAGACTCACCATGACCACATCTTCTTCTTTAAGGCTGTAGCCTTTTTGCCTGAGCCCGGTGAGCGCTTTTTCGTTATCATCGGCCACCAGCATGAAACGGGCTTTACCCTCCATGCCGTAAGCGCATAATGCCTCTATATTCGCACCAGCGGCTGATATTGCAGATGTTACCTCCGCCAGCATACCGAGCTTATCCTTCGTTTCGATATGTATCTGGCTTACTATCTTAGCCTTTTTCATAGAGCTCCCCCTTTCTCTCTTTCAAGCAGTTCTTCAACCAGGGTCACCAGCCCCTGATACGGCCTGGGCCCCTCGTAAAGTATGGACCCGTCTTTAGCTATCATCACCTGGTGAGGTATGCCGCGGACGCCGTAATCGCGCGCCACGCTCGAATCTGCATCCAAGAGCACAGTGTAAGGTATGGAATGTTTTTCGACAAAAGAAGCTACCGTTTCTCTGGATTCCTGGACGTCTACATACAGCACCTTTATTTCACCGTCATTATAAGCGTTATATATTTCTTTAAGCTCCGGGACCTCCTGTACGCAGTAAGGGCACCAGGTGGCGCCGAAGACCAGAAGGACACTTTTCTTGCCCCTGAACTGCGACAGGCCTATGCTTTCGCCGTTAAGGCTTGTGAGGGTGAAGTCCGCAGCGTCTTTCGGTGCTGCAACCCGAGGTTCGGGTTCTGGCCCCTGTTCCTGCGGCGGTGTACCGCAGCTGGAGGTCAAAAGCAGGGCCGGTATGAATAAAAGTATTGCAGACAGCCTGAATATCTTGTTTGTAAGCACCGTTCCTCCTTAGGATTAAACAGATAACTTTCCGGCTACAAAAAGGAAATATTCGCCAGCGAGGATCAGTATCCAGCCCATGACCTTTTTGATCTTGTCAAGCCACGCCCCCGCTTTCGGCATCGAGACGATGAGCCCGGTAAATGTGCCTAAAAAGATCAACAAAAACCCCATCCCGAAAGCGAATGTGAATAAAATAGACACACCGTAAAAGAGATTCTGCTTGGCGGCCGCATATGTCAGTATGGCCGCAAGCACCGGCGCGGTGCACGGGCCTATGATAAGCCCCGATGTCATGCCTACAAAGAAGGCCTGCAGTGCGCCGTGCCCCCCTTTATTGCTGGCTCTCGTACTAAGATTGGTGAGAAATCCCGGAAGCCGCAGGTTAAATCCACTCACCATGGATATGCCGAGTATGATGCATATATTGGCAACAAATAGATAGGTTATGGGGCTTGTCGCTATCTGGCCGAATATCTTGCCGGTTAAAGCGGCTATAGCGCCAAGCGCTGAGTATGTAACGGCTATTCCCGTAACATAAGAAAGGGAGAGCAGGAATCCTTTGCCTCTGGACCCGGCAGACTTTGCCCCTATGTAGCCTATCGTAATCGGTATTACCGGATAGACGCACGGGGTAAAGCTTGTCAATATGCCGGCGCCAAGCGCCACGACATACGCGACAATGCTCCCTGATTCCATATAGAGTTTTATGCCTTCGTAGAGTCCTTCCATCGGGCTATTCCGCCTTTATCGCCTCAACAGGACAGTTTGCGGCGGCATCCTTACAACAATCCTCGGCGTCGCCGGGCACTGAGTCAGCTTTGACAACTGCTTTATCTTCGTTCATCTCGAACACATTCGGGCATGAATCCGCGCATAATCCGCAGCCTGTGCAGAGATCAGCATCTATTACTGCTTTCATCTATCGATCACCTCCTTATATAACATATTATATGATATACGCGCAGGGGGTTTTAGTCAACAGAAACTTTACCCTTACCGCTGCAACATATCAGTTTCTCTCGAGCCATTCATATATGTAGCTGTAGACCTCTTCCTGCGAGCTCTTTCCGAGTATCAGGTCGCAGTGGCCGTAGTCGGCGGAGTAGCCGTTTTCTTTAGAGAAGACACGGATCTCTTTGTTCTTGGAAGAGATATGCTCATAGGCATAACGCGCTGTCTCCTCCCCGCCCATTTTGTCTTCTGAGCCGACAACGAAGAGTATCGGCGCCCTTATCCGGTGCAGGTTATCCGTATAGCTGTAACTGTTGTCGGCGGACGATATGTCGCCGTTTCTTATCGCGTCGCTGTACTGTGCGATCACTCCCGGCGCGGTATCATCGATAGCTACCCGGAACATCTGTATGGCAGTGATGTTGTCCATATTCTCTTCATTGTAGAAAAGCTTCTCCCAGGGCAGTTTAACCGCGCCCAGGGTGAGGTTTCTCAGCTGGTAGGCGACGGTCGTATTTATCAGTAACGAGGCATCGGCGATAGGCTTTTGTGATGCGACCGCGGCCAGCACCGGATTAGGGGGCTGTTTTACATTCACGGTCGTTCCTATCGCGACAAACTTTTTTATGTTCGAAGGGTCCTCCCTCTCCAGGTACGCGTACATTATGATGCCGCCCATGCTGTGTCCTATCCATGATAGATGCCTCTTCCCGGTCTTTTGCTTTACGAATTCTATTATAGCCGGTAGGTCCTTATGAATGTGGTCGTCTATCGTCCAGTCAAGTTTGTTTATGTTCATAGGCGCGCGCATGAATATCTGCGGCATCTTCTCGAACTGGAGTTTTGTGAGCGACCGTATGTCGGATAAGGCCGGTTTTGAGGAGTCGCCCGATCCGCGGAGGTTCACTGTCCAGGTATCATAGCCCTTCTGGCGGAGATATCTCGCAAAGGCGTGTTTCTCGTCGAGGTCCCAGAGTGCGCTGTTGAAATTAAAACCGTGGCAGAGCACCAGGGGCTCTTTTTTCGGGTCGATCCTTTCAGGCTTGTACCTGTAGAGTGAAAGGGTCCAGCCGTCTTCGGTCTCTATGAAGAACTGTTCCGGTGCTTCGCTGTCCCAGAAGTAATCCAGGATCGGCAGTTCCGGCAGGGCCAGCTGCGGGAAGGCGAACTCCTCTGCGTAAAGATACTCAGGTCCGGATAGAATAAACGAAACCGAGACAACTAAAAAAAACAGTACGAGAGGTTTGAAAAAACGCATATTATTTTACCAGCCAGATGCCGGCGATTATAAGGACTGTGCCTGCCAGACGCGCTAACGTCACCCCTTCTTTTAGTATCAGGACGCTCAGTACAGCTGTTACGAGCGGATATGCGGCAGCGATAGGCACGATCTTTGACGTCGCACCCATCTTCAACGCCCCGAAGTATGTCCACATCCCCAGTAGGCCTGCCAGGATGCCGCTCGCGGCGAATATGGCGAACGTCTTCGGATCGGCGCTGAATATATGCCTGATCTTCCCGGTCACCGTTACAAAAACAAGGAGGATCACCGTTATCACGGTGCTCCTTATCGTTACAGCGCTTAAAGGGTCGGTCCTCCCGAGGCCCAGCTTTTCCAGTATGGGCGATGAACCCCACAGTACGGCCGTCAGTATCAATAGCACTATAGTGGTCATATCAGTATTTTACGGTAAAGCCTGCGTTCAGCGCCGTCTCATCGAAGAACCTGCCCTCTACGTTCAGGTGCAGGTAGTCGTTCACCCGGAGATCGGTACCGGCCACCAGACCGATAGGCGCACTGGTGGCTATGCGCCTGTTGCGGTTATAATCGATCTTGCTTATCAGGTATATAAAAGAGTATTTCATGCCGACATAGGGTTTGAGTTTCCAGAATTCCTTTGATAGAACGGTGGAGACCTGCCACTCGTCCCAGATGATCGAATGCTTTCTGCTGTTGTACCACTGCTGTTTGGGATGGGTCGAGACGTGCTGAAAGCCGCAGACCCAGTCCACGCCGTATTTCTCGTTCTTGTAAAGTCTTGCCCTCCACCCGTAACCGCCGCTGAAGTGGAACGGATATCTCAGTTCCTTTTCATATATCCGCTCTGCACGGACACCGCCGAGCCCTACGAGCGCGTCAACCGCGAACCATTCCGTAAAACCGTAAGAACATGTATAGTAATATGCGGTCGTCTTTGCGCTGTCGTAGTCCTTGACATCCCTTTCGAAGATAATATCCGCCCTGGAGCCGCCCTGGTATTTGCCCGCATCGGGCATTAGTGTGCCGAAAGACGGTATGGCCAGGGCGCTGCTATTTGAGGAGAGAATAAGAAGAAATATCAGGACCGGGATCTTTTTCATGCTGTTTTATAATATGAGAAGAAGAAGTACCCCTAAGAGGAACGATACGACTCCCCAGCTTTTATATACGTTATTGGAAGCGCCCATCCACCAGTCGATCAATGCCTTCGCGTCCCTCTTCTGGCCGAATATAAAGAAGAGGCCCTTTGCTATGGCGAACATGCCCAGCAGTACGGTGATCCAGGGTCTGCTCACAAGCGGCGAACCCGCAAGAAACAATATGCCAACGACCACCGGCAGGACTGAAATGGCTTTCAGGTTCTTTTCCTTCAGGATGTTGCGCAGTATCTCCTTTGCCGCGTCCGTGAATATGAACATCAGGACACCCGCAATGATCTGCAATATAGCAAGCAATATAAGTATGAGCTCGATCACCGTTCCCCCCTTGTTTTTACGGCGATATTATGGTAATCTAATAATGAGATGAAATCCATTTTCAGAAAAACGTTCCTGGTGATCACATCAATTACGCTTGCACTTATATTGAGCGGCTGCATCAGCATACCCATACCGAGCAGGTTCCCCCTGGGCGCCCTGCTTCTGTTGTTATAATTTTTCCTCCGCATCCATCTGCCTATCGTACCTTACAGTCTCTTTTTCGTCTATGACCTTGAGGCCCACCTTATTGGCTATCTCGTAAAACTCTTTGGTCGATACATCATCCAGCCTCTTGCCGCGCCTGGTAAGCTGCTCATTGAATTTTAGCGCCTTCTCCTGCATCTTTTCATGGGTCTTTCGCGAGCCGCCGTAAATACGGAAATTCTTGCCCTTTGTTATTCTGAGATGACCGTCTTTGGAATCAAAGCCCAGGCCTAGAAGCATTGATCTATCCATATATTATGCCGCCTCTCTTTCTTTTTTAGTGTTTTTTGCGCATTCTTTTTTTGTCTCTCAGCGCTTCTTTATAAATGTCTTCGGCAGACACCTTCTTGTCCTTCGCGATGTGGACTTTTTTCGAGTCTATTCTATATTTCGGTTTCTTTACATACCTCATGACGGATACGGTCTGGTTCCTCAGGCCTTATAAACCACGTCTCCTATCCGCACTCGTGCCTTGACCTTTACCCCGACTTCCTGTCCGGCCTTGGCTTCCTGGATAGGGGCGTGATTGAACTGCAGCGATTTTACCGGCTGTTTAAAATCGGTGGTGTGCCCTTTTATGTAGATACTGTCCCCGACCTTCAGGGGCTTCTTGGACAGTTTTATCACAGCCGCTTTTACGTGCGGAAAGTAATGTGTTATTACCCCGACTTCCTCGAGCTTGACCTCTTCGGTCTTTTTTGCCGATTTAGGCCTGCTTTTAAATATGTCGAACAACCCCATAAGTTACCTCCTTTTCTGTTTTGCTGGGTTCCTAAGAAGAAAACCCGGCTTTACAGGAATAGTTGGCAAACACAGTTATTCAGAATCCTTTATAAAAACGGTCTTTACGCCTCTGCCTATCCTTGTGGCGTCCTTGCTTATTCCGCTGACGGTCTCCCCGCAGCCGATCGCTACTATGCATATGATCGCCAGGATCAGGAAAAATATATTCTTATTCATTTTGCGCCCTTCGCCTCCTTCTTTAAGATCGAGTTAATTGCACGCTTATTCTTCTTTACGCTCTCATTTATATCGGAAAGCTCTTTGCAGAATGCCTTGAGTTTTGCCGTCGTGAGCTTGCCTTTTGTGCTCATCTCCCAGACTTTCATGCCGATCTGGCGGTACAGCTGTTCTTTTTTCACGGTCAGCGCCAGGATCTCCAGGTTGGCTCTGCCGACCTTAGAGAATCTCGCAAATTCGCTTTCCCCGCGTTTGACCAGCACCTTGGCCTCTTTTCCCACGCCTTCCAGGTGGTGGCTTGCCTCCTTCAGGGCAGTCTGCAGTTTTTCCTGAAGCTTCTTCAGGTCTACGTTCTCCTTCATGACACTCCTCCTCATTTAAATTTTTTAGCCATCTTTATTCTCTTTGATATCGGCGGATGGTTGTATAAGGCTATTTCAATGAACCTGCTCGGTTCAGGGTCTGCGAGGTTCTGCTTTGCAAGGCTCTTCATGCATGAGATGAAAGCCGCCGGCGCTTTCGTGGTCTCCAGCGCAAAGCGATCCGCTGCCTTCTCCAGCCTGCGTGAAAAGGAATTCTGCACCGGTGCCAGGAACGCGCCGAATAAGACCATGAAGAATAATATCGACGGAAAGATCGCCAAGTCGCCCGGTGTTTTCAACTGCAGTGCCTCGAGGACAAACCCGCTTAAGATCAGTTTCACAAGAAAAAAGGTAATTATCGAACCGGCCGCTCCGGAAAAGAGGAGTTTCCACATGTGCAAAAGCTTGTGATGGGCCAGTTCGTGCGCAAGGACAACCTCTATCTCGTCTTTCGAGTAGCCCTTGATAAGCGTATCTCCCAGCAGTATGCGCCTGGTCTTTCCCATGCCGACCAGCGCGGCGTTGGCCTTCTTGGTCTTGGCGCTGAGGTTCAGCCTGAAGACGTCAAGCACCTTCACCCCGCACTTCCGTCCCAGCCGCATGAGCCTGTTCTTGAGTTCGGCGTTATTAAGCTTTTCGTATTTGAAAAAGAGCGGCAGTATCAGAACAGGAAAAACCTTGGCCAGGACTATGTCGATCACGATCCACCCGAGCGCCATAAGCAGCCACCATACCCCCGGGGTATTGGTTATCAGAAAAAATAAAAGCTCGGCAAAAACCAGGAACAGCACAAACGACAGAATTCCGCCCTTTGCCTCATCCTTCAGCCACTCTGCGAAGGTCTGATTGGAAAGCCCGAAACGGTGTTCAAGCATGAACCCCCCGTAGAGCTTAAAACAGAAAAAAGCACTGTAATAAATAACTGAGAAGACCAGGATATATACGGCAATGGCGCCGTAATAATTACGGGAGACCCCGTAGGAAAAATGCGTCATATATTCCGACAGCCCGGTCGTCTGCACTATAGCCAGGAACAGTAGCAGGTACAGAGGCTCTATAAGCGCCAATCTGTTCCTGGCCGCAGCATAACTCTTGTTCTTCTTTACGATTTTTTTGCTCATTTTACCGTGCTTATGCACAAAGAGCCGTTCCTGGCCTTAATCCAGCTTCAGAACGGAATCGACGCTCCCGAATATGTTGTCTTCCTTCTGGGGGTTGTCCGGGTCGTGTATCCAGCGCCCGTCCACTACGAATTTATAGCGATATTTTCCCGGCTTTAGAGTGTAGCTCTTCTGCCACTGGCCTTGTCTGTCCGGATCGAGGCGGCTTGTGTCGTCGAGGGCCCAGTTGTTAAAATCGCCCACTACATATACGTACCGGGCACTTGGTGAATTCAGGGTGAATCTTACCAGGACGCTCTTTGAGCGGGAGATCAGGGCCTCGGCATCTTTATAGAATTTGTCCACGTCGGTCGCCTTTACGTCCCTTATTATCTCTTCGGCCAACTTCAGATAATCTTTTGTCCCCGCGCAGTACTTGTTGTACTCTATAACAGGTTTACCGTAGCTTGCTGCTTCCCTGAGGGATATATTTATCCTGATTATTGTATCGAGAAGATTGTCCTTAAAGCATTTCTTTATCTCCTCAAGTATTAACTGGGAATAGCGTATCCTCTTATCGAATATGGTTACCAGACCGCTGACCACAGTCGTATGGTCCAGCTTTATCTTGATAAGCTCTATCATGCTGAGGAGTTTATTCAGCCCGACGAGAGAGAAACAGCTGGTCTCTATCGGGATTATGACCTGGTTTGACGCGCGCAGCGCGCTGAATGTCAGAAAACCGAGATTTGGCGCCGAATCTATTATGGCATAATCGTACGGAGGGTCTATTGACCTGATGATCTCGTTCAGTTTTAAGACCGCGTTCGCTTTATCTTTAAAGGCCTGTTCTATAGTACTTAATAAGACATGTGATGGTATGAGGTCAAAATTCTTCCGGATATTAACTATGCAGCCGGATGGGTTTGCGTTCTTGTCGGTGCTCAAAAGGTGATAAATGGTCTTTTCCTTGTCATTCGTTTCAACGCCCAGCCCGAACGACGCATGGCCCTGGGGATCCAGATCGATAAGCAGCACCCTCTTTCTCAGGTGTGCAAGCGAGGCCCCCAGGTTTATGGCAGAAGTGGTCTTGCCGCATCCTCCTTTTTGATTGGCTATCGTAATTATTCTCATATACTGCGCTCCCCCTTTAGATTTCGGTTAGAGTGACTTCTTTTACATAGATCCTGCCGTTTCGCATGTCTGAGAACTCGTCCGCTTCCAGCTCCAGCCTTATGTGCCGTATGTGCTGCATATCGACGGATAGCTTATGATCATTCAGCGGCACGGAAATGTTCTTCCAGGTACTGACATCGCTGGCTATGTCCAGCGTGTCTGATATATAAGATCTGTAATTCTTATCTCTTAGTATAACTTTCAGCTTGCCACCTCCTTTCATGGGCATGGCCGCCAGACTCAAAAGCTTGTCTCTCATGTCAACGGGCCTGTTCAGATCGATTGATATGCTTGCCGGGATCCCTATAGCACTCGGAGCCATGGAAAAATAACCCTTTTCGCTGACGGCCTTGCCTATGAGGTTCACATCCTGAGTGAATAATAGATCGGGATATAGATGCTGCTCTTTCCTGTTTACAGTGACATTTACGGTATATGTTGAGAATAAATGGTACAAGGCAGCGCCTGTGATCAGCACAACGCACATAAGGGATGATATGAGGACGGCGTGCCTCTTTATCCAGCTTTGAGGAACGGGTTCTTTAACCTTATATGTGGGCGGATGGTATTCCTGACTGGTATTATGCGAGGAGAAGTATATCTCTGCCAGCTTATCCTGAGTATCGTCGTTCCTGTTTAACTGTTTTAATTTATTTATAATAGTGCTCATATAATAATATTATATAACGTTAATTATGGTATAAGTATATCACAATTTTTCTATTTGTAAAGAGCGCCTGAGTAAAAAATATTACTTTCGCTTAGTATAACAAGGCTAGAGTTCTTGAAGCCACCCATTAGTGAGTTCATACTTCTCCAGCATGGCGCAGGCTTCTTCGTATTCTTCAGGTGTGATGGCACGGGATATTTCAGGCATAGTACGTGCTTTATAGATCGGTATATACTGTGACATCAGGCTTATAACAGTCTTTTTCGGCAGGTGTTGTGATATGTATCCCAGGATATTATCAGTATTTGACAGGAGTCCCGGCAGGACAAGGTGCCTTATTATCAATCCCCTTTTTGCGACCCCGCTCTTATCAAGAGTTAATGTCCCTACCTGGTCATGCATTATCGAAACGGCGGCCCTGTTGATCTCGACATAATCATTCGTGGAAGAATAGCGCCGCGAGAGCCGGTTATCGCCGTAGCGCATATCCGCCAGGTAGATATCGACAAGGCCATTTAAGAGACCCAGAACCTCTTTGGATTCATAGCCGCTTGTATTATATGCTATAGGTATATCGTGTGCCGATTCCCCTGCCAGCAGGAAGGCCTCGAGTATGACCGGCAGATAATGAGTGGGTGTCACAAGATTTATGTTGTGGCATCCACTTTTTTTCAGTGAAACGATGATCTTGCACAGCGCTGCCGGGTCTGTCCTGTAACCTTCCCCTTTTTGGCTGAACCTGTAGTTCTGGCAGTAGGCGCATCTCATCGTGCAGTTCGAAAAAAATATCACGCCGGAACCTTTTGTGCCTGATAAAGGGGGCTCTTCACCGGGGTACTGCCTGTATGAATATACTTTCGTGGGCATCCCCGCATTGCAGAAGCCGGTCTGGCCCGCTGTGCGGTCGACCCCGCAGGCTCTCGGGCATAAACGGCAGGGCGCGGCAAGCTCCTGGGACCTTTCGAGCTTATCTTTTAATTCCTTTGCGGTCAATTTCATGTTTGGCGGCAAAATAAAAAGCGCGAATATCGTTTTGATTATCCGCGCCTTTTTTATAAAAAAACGGTACGCTTTTTATTTGTTCTCAAGCTTCATTATGATCGCGAGTAGAAGACATGTGTTGGCTACTACCAGATGAGAGGTCAGCTTTACTCCCGGGAATAATACCACCATGTTGAAGAATTTACTTACACCCGCCACGACAAGAAGAAGCAGGCCGATCACCACCAAGAGATTTTGCACCATCTTCATGTGTACCCCCTATTTTTTACATTACGCCTTCGGGTAAATTACAGAGATATCTTTTCTGCCATGTCAGCTATGACCGGCATTCTCCAATAATTCCCCATCAACGCCTGCACTATGCCTACCAGGGAGAGCACGCCGAATACCAGCATGGCCAATATTCGGATGAGATCTCCTAAAATAGGGAGAATGCTGACCACAAGGGCTCCTGTTTCGCCTATGAGCAGTACAAGGCCCTGTTTGCCGTGAAAGAACGCGAACTTATTATCTTTCTTGAGCAGGAGAGGCACAAGGCATAATACGCCGAGATATCCTATGATCGCGAATATCTTGCCTTCCTGCACTACGCTGTCCTGCGGCTCGATCTTCGGTTCATCGTTTGCCAATTATCTCACCCCTTTTTTCTTTAACTCGTCGCATTGCGATTCATTACCGATACAAACAAAGCTCATCACGTCAAATATCAGGTATTTAGATTTGAACAGGTAGCTCCTGTCGACAGGTATCTTTGAGTATCTGCCCTTGTAAACCCATTCTTCTCTGGGCGTCTGCCATTCGTCTGCCGGCTCGAGGGCATTTATCTGGTCCGGCTCTCCCCAGATGCTCGTGACTTGATCTTTTGACATACCCACCTTTATGGGGTCGGTGCCCAAGGGATGTTTCAGGACCTCTGAAGGGGCTTGAAAAAGATTGATCTCAGCGCAGCCGCTCAGGAAGATGACCGCGATAGCGAATATGATAAGAGAGCTTTTACTTATGCCCATATTTATACGCGAGGTCGCACATGAATTTAAGGAAAGTGTTCTTGTTGTCTTCCTCCACTTTCAGGAACTCCATGCCTATATCAAAAGGCGAGTTGTCCGCGAGATTCTGTTTCCTGACCCATACAAGTTTCCCTTGTGCGTGGACGGGATTCGGGGCCTTGGGGAGCTCAAGTTTCAGTTCCAGCCCGGAGCCCTCCCTGAGCTCCTCGTTACTCTCAAACCTTATTCCCAAAGAAGAGATGTTCTTGGTGACTCCCTTGTGCATGGTGTTCTGCCCGTCAAGAACATAAGCTATCTTAAGGGGTATGGAATAACGCGTAAATTTTCTTCTCTCTTCAGGCTTTCTCATATCGACTCCTGTTATTCTGCATCGTCTGCGCCTATTTTTTGTAATATTTATGTAAGTATATCATCTTTAAAGGGTAATGTCAAGATTATCACCCTCATTTTCCCCACAAACCTCTGTTGTTTTCCCGGGCACCGCGCTGAAGCCTGAGAAAAAGCTCCTGGTGCTTTACGTTCGGCGGGACCGTATATACCTGAGCATAACCTTCTTCGACCAGTTTTGCGTTCACGAACGTGCCGTTAACATACACATACGCGAGGAGCCTCGCGTACCTGTCTCTCTTCTCCACGTCGTATTCAAGGCGCACCCACTTGCCTTCCACGAGATCCCTGTTGTATTCGGAGGCCTCTTTCCCGAAACGCTCCACTGCCTTGTACGGGTGCTTCGTTTCGGGCGTATTTATGCCTATATATCTCACGCGCTCATCATTGGCCAGAAGTATGGTATCGCCGTCAACGGCGCGTTTAACCAGATAAAGCCTCTCTTCTGCGCTCTGACCGGCACAGCCTGCGATATACAGCGATATAAAAGCGAGAGCGGCAAATGCCGCAACAGATAAATTACTGAACCGTAAATTCACCTTATCCTGCCTTTCTTTTTTTCAGATAGATTGATACCAAGCAGGGCCGATGCGTTCAACAGGCCTACCGCAGCGCATGTCTGGAAGACACCCAGGCAGGGTATCATAAAAGCGCTCACTATGACCGCCCCGAGTGATGCGCCCAGAAGGTCAACGCCGTAAGTAAGGCCGCCTGTGCGGCCAGCCCCATGCCTTGCATTAAGACATATCCTGTTACCCAGCGGAAACTGAAGCCCGCCGATAAAACCTGCTACGGCTGGAAGCGCCGGGAATATAACGTTCGCCCCGAGCCAGGAGGCCTGCGGGCTTTCCGCGCGCACCATCAGGCTGAAGATGACAGGGAGAATGAACGGGTAGAGCGAAGCCGCCAGGAGAACATTTTTAAAATATCCTGTATGGTCCTTTATTGAGCCAAGCCTCTTTGTTATATAAGCGCTGCCTAAGAATAGGCCTATCATGAATGACGTGAGGATAAGGCCCAGCTTGTAATAGAGGTAGCCGTAAGTTATCTGGAAGGCGAGTACTACCACTATCTCGAAGGTTATTTCACTGAAGCCGGTTGCGGCGATGGCCGTGAGGACCGGCCGGGTCTGGTCAGCGCGTTTTTTTCGCGCAAGATACCCTGCTGCCAGTATTGCCGCATAAGCCAGGATGAATACGCCCCATAGTAATTGCCGGGTAATAAAAGAATATACTCTTCCCAGACCGCTGCCAAAATGCGCTGACCAGAGTATCATATCGTAGTAATAAGAGACCGGGGTGAAATCGTAATTTTTCCTTTCAGCGCTGTGCTCTTCGAGCACACTGCGCATATAATCCAGCCTTCCCGGAGAGAGCTTACTGAAAAGATAGTTCTCATTTACAAAACCGGCCTCGATCCCGCGCGACCTGAGACGGCTGACAAGCTCGGCGTGATCACTTGTTAAGAGCCCCTTCCGGCGTGATGCTATAAAGTATGCCGTGTCGCCGGGGATATATACAATGTCCGCAAAGACCTCCTTAAGTGTGTTATGTATAGAGCCCAAAAACCTCCCCAGCTGGTTTGCTATGTAATTTTCACTCGAAGTAACGCCGAAGCTGAGGACCGCTCCGTCGTTCATCGCGTTCTTTGCCTCCAGGTAGAACTCTTTTGAGTAAAACCTGTTCAACTGAGCCGTGTACGGGTTTGGCATCTGGATGATCACGGCGTCATATTTTAGTCCACCGCGCCTTACGAATGACCGGCCGTCATAGTTCACCACCAGTACTCTCGGGTCATCAAGCGCGTAGTACTTTGCCCCCCCGAGATATTTACGCGAAAGTTTTATAATAAGCGGGTCAAGCTCCACATAGTGCACCCTGTGGACAGGGTGCCTGAGTATTTCCCACAGAAGCCCGCCTGCCCCTCCCCCGATAAGCAGTATCTCTTTGGGGTCCGGGTGCTGAAGGAGAGAGAAATGGACCGCCTCCTCCTGTGTAAGTCTGTCGGGCATGGTAAAATTATGCAGCCCGTTATTAAAGAAAGAGACCGAGGAACCGGTCTCAGTTATGGTTATGTTGCCGTAAACGGAATCTTTCGACAGTATTACCCGCAGCGGGCTCCATTGTGCGTCCCTGGTCGCTTTTTCGAGGCGGGCGGGCCCGCCTGACAGAACGAAAGACAAGGCCGCGCAGGACAGAAAAAGCGCTGAGGCCCTTACAATGTTCTTTGCTCTGGAGGGCGCAGCCGAATTTAAGAGGACTAATGAGGATATGAGATTCATTATCCCGAGGGCCGTCAGGATCTGCGAAGAACTGAGCATTCTTATCAGGAAAAAGCTCGTGATAAGTCCGCCTGCTGCCGCGCCTATCGATTCGACCGTATAGACATTTCCTATCCTGAGCGATCCATCCCGCCCGGGATATGCCCTGCAGCTCAGGGCGAATAGAAAGCCCAGGATAATACAGCAGCCGGCGAGTACGAGAGGAACCGATGACAGGAGGGTCCATAATGGCAGTATCTCACCGGGTAAGAACCCGAACGCCCGCTTAATGAGCCTGACAGCGATGATCATGCAGGGCAATATCACGCTCAAAGCCAGCTGGCAGGAGCTGAAGAGAACTGCGGGATCCTTGACCTTGTCTGCAAACCTTCCAAGGACCAGGCTTCCCAGCGTGCCGAGAATAAGCCATCCGGCCAGCATTATACCGATGGATATCTCGTTCCCGTAGAAGACCGATATCAGCTCTCGCAGCAGGACTATCTGGGCTACGATAGATGTCGCCCCTACGACCAGTATCGCAAATATCAACCGTTTTTTTACTGCCATATACCGGGTATAGTATGGTTGCAGAACCTGCATCTTGAGCCGGTTATCTCTATATTCGAGACCAGATATCCCCTTCTCCGGACGATCATCTTTTTACACGAGGGGCAGTAGGTGCTGTTGGCTTCATCACCCGGCACGTTGCCGATATAGACATATTCCAGCCCTGCGTCCATGGCGATCTTTCGTGCAGTTCGGAGCGTTTCGACAGGCGTGGGCGGGAGATTCTTCAGTTTGTACATGGGCGTAAAACGGGAAAAATGGAGCGGTGTTCCCTTGCCCACATTGGCCTTTATCCATAAGGCCATCTCCTTTATCTTCCCTGGATCGTCATTGAGCGTCGGGACGATGAGATTCGTAAGCTCTATCCATATGCCGTTATCTTTGGCGAGCTTGACCGTGGTGGTAAGCGTATCCAGGTTCTGGGCGCAGGTGTTCCTGAGGTAGTCGTCATCATAGGCCTTAAAATCTATATTAGCCGCGTCCATATATTTTGCCAGTTCGCGCAGAGGTTTCGGGTTGATCATGCCGCCTGTGACCCAGATATTCTTTATCCCTTTCTTTTTTGCCGCGATAGAAGTATCCAGCATGTATTCATAGAATACGTTGGGTTCCGAGTAAGTGTAGGCTATGGACCTGCAGCCTGCCCGGGCGGCCCGGGAAACCGCTTCAGCGCAACTGAGCTTTATGTTATTGGTGTATTCGGGGCCGAATTGAGATATCTGCCAGTTCTGGCAAAACTTACATCTCGAATTGCAGCCCGCGGTAGCTATGCTGAACGATTTTGATGTGGGAAGCATATGGTACACAGGTTTTTTTTCTATGGGGTCTACATGCACCGCACAGGGCAGCTCATATACCAGGCTGTACAGTTTTCCGTTCAGGCACTTTCTTACCCTGCAGAAGCCGCGGTCCCCGTTCTTAAGCATGCACCGGTGGGGGCAAAGATCGCACTTCACGCTCTCCCCGCCCATGGTGTTGTAATACATGGCTTCGTGTAAGGACTGAAGAGCTTTATCTGAAGCAGAGGCCTTTTTTGGATTGAAGAGGCCCCCTCTTGTGATGCCTGGGTGAACACCCAGGGCCATCATCAGCGAAAGGCCTCTTTTAAGGAATTGCCTTCGGGAAATAGGCATATTATCTTACAGGCTTGAAGAAAAGATATTCCGGTTCGCTTTTAGGCTCGAAAGGCGGAAGCGGCAATGTAAAGATCTCGTAAAGCCCTGTACCGAGCCTGAAGAAGGCCCTGCCTATTCCGAGGGGTATGCCCCATCCGATACCCTTGACCGGGTTCTCTTCATAAGACATCTTTACTATTGTGTAAGGTACCTCAAAGAGGAACGTGAATACATTGAATATGCCGCGAGTGAATTTATCGTGCGCCGTATATTCATATTCCGCCTGCGCTGCATGGGACGGCATAGGCTGGGCAATAATGACGGAAATAATGATTAATAAAAATATCCTTTTCATGCTACAGGGCTCCTTTTATGATCACAGCATCTTCTTCCGGCTGCGTATCGTCTCTTATTTCGTATAACACATCTTCCGGTTTATCTATTATAGGCACGCCTTTCTCTTCTATGGTCAGGATATCCGCGGCCGGTTCGGCCGGCGGCGGGGGCGGGATCATATTCTTGGCCACCCATTCTATTATCCTGTCTATTACCTCTTTATCCATGGAAAGGTGCGTGCGGTGGATGCCGTCCTCGATCTTTTCTCCCAGGAAATGATTGAGTTTGTTGAAATACAGCACCTTGTAGTTTTCTGTCCCGCCTTTGCTCAGAGACTCTTCCAGCAGGCTTATATGCTCGGCAGGTATGACAGTATCCCTTTTTCCGCGAAGGATGAGCGTGGGAACCTTTATCTTTCTTATTATGTCCAGCGGTTTTCTTTCGAGATCCAGCCTGCGTTTTTTCAGGAAGATCCTCTTGTGCAGGAGCAGTGCCCAGTCCTTGCCGCTCTGCAGTATCTCAGCGGTGTCCTTCGCGCTCTTTGCTATGTAATTCATGTATTCCTTGTCCCAGCTTGTGGCGGATTTGTCAAAATCCCAGATCCTCTCCAGTGAAGTGTCGGGCAGGTTCGCCGCCTCAACGCCACTGGTGATTATACAGCCTGATATGTCCGGATTGGTCGCGGCTGCGTACGCCGCGTAATAGCCGCCTTCCGAATGGCCCAGTATGCCTATCCTCTCCGTGTCTATCTCTTTCTGCCCCAGCAGAAATTCGATCGAGCTCTGTATATCGCTTGCCATATCTTCGCCGGTGAACGTGGAAAAATCGCCTTCACTTTTTGCTACGCCCCTCTTGTCGAAGCGGAGAGACGCAGTCCCGTTCTGCGCCAGGGAATCGGCCAGGTTCGTGAACATGCCCAGCGCTTCTCTGTCCTGCGGGCCGGGCCCGCCGATAAGTATGAGTGCCGGGAATGGTCCTTCGCCCGCGGGTATCGAGAGCGTGCCGGAGAGGGCTATCTTCTTGTTTTTGAATGTAACGCTCCTCTGGTCGTATGCCGTGTTCGAAACGGTGTAGCTCTTCACGGCGATATCGGCCGGCGTATCTGAATACGCGGCTTCAAAGCCCGCTTTCCTGTCCTCGATCAAAAGCGGTATGTGGGTCCACCTGTTCAGCCACAAGGAGACCTTGCTCCTGTCCGGAAGTGTTATCTTCAGGCCCTGCGCCTTCATTTTCTTACCGTCAACTTTTATTATCTCATCCTTAAGGGGAGATATCTCGATGTTGCTTTTGTGCGGTGGCAGGAACGTGTAGGTATGTGTCAGGGCGCTCAATGTCTGCGAGCCGCCCTTTTTAAAGTCGTACTTGTCGATCAGGTTGAAGTAGGTTATCAGGGCCTCTTTTTCAAATATTATCGTATCTTTGTCGACCGGCAGCCTGCGCGCGTACGCGAAATCAGAATGGCCCACAGCCAGGAAGTCAGCGGTGGAGTCCACGCATCTTAAGTAAATATTCATGCTCACGCCTTCGCTCAGATGCTTTTTGTCGTAACTGGCGACCTTCATGCCTTTCTTTTGTATCGAGAGGTTTCTTTTGTGTTTTGTGGAGACCGAGCTGAACGGCGTATAGGTCTCTGACTTGTAGACGATCTTATCCTCTGTGTTGTATTTATCCAGCTTGACATTGGCCACGGCCTGACGGTTGTTGTATATATTGTAACAATAAGTGGTGTGCCTGTTCGTGTCGATATAGAAGAAGGCGAAAACAAAGAGGATAATAGATATGCATATGACCACGGTAACTATCAGATAAAGTGTTTTCATGTTCGCATCAGAACCTTATTCGGTCTATCCTGTAGTTGAACTTGCCGGCCCATTCGTTGGGGTTTGTCGCGTAGCGTTTATTTTTTATGGGGCTGACCACGCTCTTTTTTTTCTGTTCGCTCAAAACGTGCACAAAGCGCACCGATTCTCCCGGCAGAAGAGGCGACTCTTTCCCGCTTGTAAAAAGCGAAACAGCCGCCATGGTCGCCGCTCGCGGGAGCGTAGAGGTCTTGAGCGGCGAAAAACGCTCGATGTGGACAGGCGTGCCGGAGGCGTTCGTCAACTCCAGAGCTATTTCCATAGAGCTTATAGTGCGGTGCCCGTTATTTTTTATAAGGCCTTTTATAAGGCACCTGCCTTTGTGCATACCTTTCTTGCCGTACTCCGCTTTAAGGTCCTGGACCTGAAGGTTATCGCCGTAAAGATCGGCATTCAGTTCCGAGACCCTTGCCATATGTATCTTTGCGGATTCGCCCTGACTCCAGCCGTTATAAAGAGAGATGCCTATTATGGTCAGAAGTATAGCAGCGGATATTAGTATGCTTGATAATATTATGACTATAAGGCTTTTGTATTTTATCATCTTTATTTAATGTCTTGTGCGTAGATATCCCGGACCCTGTTGAAATATTCTATATAACCCGCTGTCCTGTAATCCGGGTAAGTCCATTTCCAGGGCCTGTATGTCCCATCTTCGAAGAAAAGGGTCACTTCGGCGTATATCTTCTCTTTTAAATGGATCCTGTGTACGTAATCTTTCGTGGTCAAAAGAACGAGTTTGCCGCAGGTAAGGTACCCCGGGTCTATATTGATCCTGCGCCTGCCGTTTGACGAAAGACGTTTTTCCAGGCCGTTTGTGAAAAACTTCAGGCTGTGGATATCCTCAATGCCCAAGGGCCTTTTGAAGCTGACAAATTTTCTTTTTAGCCCTTCCCCCATTTCGGCATTATAATAATCCGTAAAATCGAAGGGGAATATTTCACTTTCTGAATCGACATCCCCGCATTTTTCGGATAGCGCCTCGAGGGCTGCCTTGAGTATTCCCGGGTCATTAAATATGAGCCCGGTGATTATCTTGACACTCTGCATTTATGACAGATCTTCCACGTGCTTATTGAGCCTGTCCTTGTCATGGGGGGACATCGAAAGGAACTTGATCCCGGCGTTAAAATTTTTCCTGCCCAAATTGTCCGCTCCAGGGACCTCGGTGACCCACACCACCTCTCCCCTTGCGTTTATAGGTTTTTCTATGTTAGGCAGGAAGATATCGAGAATCACTTTTGTAGCGGGGAATATCTTCTCGTTCAGCTCGAGCAGTATGCCGCCAAGGCTTATATTCTTGGATTTTGAATCGCTCTTGGGGCGCGGGGCGTGGTCTATGGAGTATTTTGTGTGAAGGGCCGTGTCAACGCGCTTAAACCTTCTCCTTTCACTGCCGCTCCAGTATTCTTTCATTTTGCCGCTTGGGAGTCTATTGGTCTTTACGCTCTTTTCGTGGGCAAACAGGGTTACCAGAATAAATAGCAGCAAAAACAATACGATCGTTACTATAAGAAGTTCCAAATCTCACCGCCTTTTTACAACATAATTATATAATAATTACATTAATATGGCAAGGATAAAACGTCTTTACTCACCTGTGAGGTGCAGAAAGATCTCTCTTTTTCTTGGGTGGGTGTCGAAGTCTATGAGGATGATCTGCTGCCAGGTCCCCAGCAGAAGCTTTTTATCAGCGAACGGGACCGCGACAGAAGGGCCCATGAGGGTTGCCCTGACATGTGAATACCCGTTGAAGTCTCCCCACGTTCTAGTGTGGGCGTATTCCATATCGCTAGGAATGAGCCTCTCCAGGGCGTCTTTGAAATCCTTTACGAGATTTGGTTCGTATTCAATAGTGCTGAGCGATGCAGTAGAGCCTTTTACGAAGAGCGTCAGCATACCGTCTTTCAGCCCGCTTTTTGTAACAGCCCTGGACGCGCGGTCGGTTATATTGATTATATCGGTATTGCCCTTTGTGCTGACGTTGAGGATCTCGGATGCTATCATACAATTGTTAGATTGTTAGGGACATTTCCAAAATTACCTTCAGAAGTGTCCCCTCGCAATGGAACTGACAGGACACCTCTGAAACTAATTTTGGAAACGTCCCTTCTTTAGATGATGCTCTATATACTCAGCGATAAAGCGCCTGTGGCTATCGCTCAGTTCATCGAAATATATAGCCACGTCATATGATTGAGGCTGGCCGTCCACGATAACAGGGTGTGTCCTTACGACCGTCCCCTTGCATTCTATTCTTTTGTCTTTTTTTGCCTTTTTCCCGCAGGGGGGCATCAGGAGCGTTAAGGCCACTTTAGAAAGAAGCGGCAGGGGTTTATCCGTCTTGCAATATGCGCCGGAAGAAGTTATACTTATTGTCTTCGTGATGATAGATGTATCCCTGTCCCGGATCTTAAGCGGGATGGACAGTTCTGCCTTTGGATCGTTCTTCTTTTCTTTTATATTTACCATTCTGCACCTGTTCCTTTTTTATGGTAAGGATCAACCCGGAGGCCACCCCATTTTTCTGCCGCCCAATACGTGCATATGTATGTGAAAGACGGCCTGGCCGGCATCAGCATTGCAGTTCATAACGAACCTGTAGCCCGATTTAAAGACCCCTCTCATTTTCGCTATTCTGTTGCCGGCGGATATCATTTTTGCCACAAGCCCGCAATCCGCGTCTTTCAGGTCGGAGATCCTCTCGATATGCTTTTTTGGTATTACTATTACATGTACGGGGGCCTGAGGAGTTATATCGTTGAACGCGATCACGTCTTTGTCCTCATGTTCTAGCTTTACGGGGATCGCTTTATTGACTATCTTGCAGAATATACAGTCTTTCATAACCTGACCAGCTCGTAATCCAAACTTCCCAGCCCTATCTTTGCCCCATGTGAGATCTGGACGTTCCAGTCTATGTTCGGATAACCTTCTTTTAGTCTATCACAGCCGGCCTCTTTTATCAAGAGATCAATTGTGGCCTTGTCGATCGAAACAGGGTCCGCGGATGCGAGTATGCCGATATCATGCGCTACGGGAGGGTCACTGTCCTTCGCCATACAGTCGCAGTCTTTGGTCACCTTCAGGGCAAAATTCAGGAAGGCGCTTTTTTTATTTAAGAGCGCCGCGTATGCGTACTCCGCCATCTTTTCCTGCAGGTTAACAGCGCTCTCGTTCCATTTTATCTCTATCGCCTCCTGCCTGCAGACGACCGTGCATTCGCCGCAGCCTATGCATTTTTTTGGATCTATAACGGCTTTTTCCCCATACAGGCTTATTGCATTCGCAGGGCACCATTTCATACACAACCCGCAGCCGACGCATTTGGCCGCGGTTATTTCGGGGAGTACGGTCGAGTGTTGTTCAAGCTTCCCCGCGCGAGATGCGCAGCCCATACCAATGTTCTTTATTGCGGCACCCAGGCCTGTTTGGCAGTGTCCTGTGACATGGGCCAAACTCAATATGAAGTCGAGGTCCATAATACCTGAAGCTATCTTGGCGTTCCTGCAGTGTTTCTTGTCGATCCTGACATTGACAAAATCCCTGCCTGTAAGGCCGTCAGTGATCGCGATAGGCAGCCCTGTTCTTTCAAAGGTGTAGCCGTTTGAATACGCGAGCTTCAGATGGGATATGGTATTGGACCTCTCCCCGACATATATGGTGTTCGTTTCCACAAGCGCCGTATTTCTGCTGGACTCGCTGCATAGGCGCCCGGCCTCTTTTACGATGGAAGGCCTTATAAAGCCGCTGTTCTCTTTTTCGCCAAAATGGAGCTTTATCCCCACAAAGTCGTCCTTTTTGATCGCGTCAAGCAGTCCGCCCGCCTTTATGAGCGAATTTGCCTTTTTGGCGAGAGCTTTCTCACCCTCGCTGCCTGATGCGCGTATAAAATATACTCTGCTTTTTTTGTTCACCCTTGTGCCTCCACGACCCTGTTCTTTAGCGACCCTATTTTTTCGATGCGCACTTCTATGTTGTCGCCTCTCTGCATGGGCCCTACTCCGGCCGGCGTGCCCGTGGCTATGATGTCCCCCGGCAGCAGTGTGCATACTTTTGAGATAAAGCTCACCAGGTATTCGGGGCTGAATATCTGGTTCTTTGTGCTGGAAGACTGCTTAAGCTCGTTATTAAGGAATAATTCTATTTTCAGGTCTGTGGGATCTACGTCCGTGACCACATGCGGCCCGACCGGACAGAAGGTGTCGAAGGATTTGGCCCTGGTCCATTGCCCGTCTTTTGCCTGGAGGTCACGCGCAGTAACGTCGTTTAAGCACGTATAGCCTAGGATATACTCCTTTGCCGCCTCAACAGGTACATCCTTAGCCTTTTGTTTTATTACGACAGCGAGCTCTGCTTCATAGTCAAGCCTGCTGACAGATGGCGGGTAAACTATGTTATCCAGGTGGCCGATAACTGTGGTTGGCGGTTTTATGAATATTAGGGGTTCCTTGGGGCACTCCATGCGCAATTCCTTGGCATGGTCGGTGTAATTCAGCCCTACGGCTATTATCTTTGAGGGCATGCGGAGCGCAGACTTTGCCATATTGCTTTATTGCTTCTCTTCGCCCTTTTCGGCCTGCTTCGTCTCTGCCTCTTTCTTTTTGGCTTCGGCCTTTTTCTGCTCAGCCTTGGCCTGCTTCCAGCACGATTTATTGCAGTAGTATTTGCCGTTGCGGTAATACGGGCTCTTTCTGCTGAGGGTCTTTCCGCATTTTGTGCAGGTTGTCGCACGTTCTTTTTTGGTCGGGGTTTTATCTTTGGGCTTTTCTTCTTTTTTTGGTTCTTCCTTCTTAGGCTCTTCCTTTGGTTTTTCTTCGGTCTTCTCTTCTTTTTTCGGTTCTTCCTTGGGTTTCTCCTGTGGTTTCTCTTCGGCCTTTGGGTTCTCAGGCTCGGTTTCTTTCTTTTGTTCGGCTTTTGCCTGTTCCTTGTTCTTTTCCTGCTCCATTATCTCGTCACCTTATAGTTGTTCAGGTCAAGCCACTTATTGTACGCATGCTCAAGGATCCTGCCCCTGTCAGCGGGCTTTATGTTAGTGAACTTGACACCTGAGTCAAAGAGGCTTTTCGGCCTCTTTGCGCTTCCCTTGACCCATACTATCGTACCGTTCGCGACAGCCGGGCTCTTCGAATCCGGTATATTGAATTCCATCTTTATTATATCCCCCGCGCGGAATCTCTTCGTGGAGGATAAGGACAATCCGCCCCTGCTTATATTCTTAGTAAGCGTCTTGACCTTTCGCTTATTCCTCTTCGAGCTGTACTTGACATTGATAGGAGTTTCAAAACGGAAATATTTACGCCTGTCGTCCATGATCTCCTCCTTTCTATTTATAATGTAATTATATTATACAATATGCGGGGGAATATTACAAGGAAAATATAAAGAAGGGTGATATACTGAATATTGTGTAAATTCGTATTTGATTGAGCTTGTTCTT
>CAZKWI010000005.1:0-34163 GCA_964556455.1 uncultured Planctomycetia bacterium
CTGAGGGGGAGGGCGTGGGTTTTGGCTTGCGGTTTGCGGGGTTTTGTGATATAAAATTTATATGCATTCAGTATTGGTTACAGGGGGAGCGGGGTTTGTGGGGTCGCACGTGTCCGTGGGCCTGGCAGAAAAACACCCCGACTGGGAAATTACAGCACTGGATAACCTCCGCAGGCGCGGGTCCGAGTATAACCTGGAGCGTCTCAGGGCCGGCGGAGTTAAGTATGTGCATGGTGATATGCGCATAGCTTCGGACCTGCCTGATATATCATCGGGCCCGGACCTTATAATCGACTGCGCGGCAGAGCCTTCCGTGTTTTCAGGCCTCACCGATAACCCAAGATACCTGATAGAGTCCAACCTTATGGGGACCTGCAACTGCCTGGAGTATGCGCGCTCGCGCGGGTCTTCGGTCATATTCATCTCAACAAGCAGGATCTACCCGATGGCCCGGCTGGGATCGTTGCCGTTTGTGGAGGAGGGGACGCGTTTTGATATACCTGAAAATTTCAAAGCTGACGGCATTTCTTATCATGGTGTAGCCGAAGGCTTTAATGCCGGCGGGGCCAGGTCGCTTTACGGCTACACAAAACTGGCTTCTGAAATGCTGCTCGAGGAATATGCCGCGGCATACGGCTTGAAATTCATCATAAACCGCTGCGGTACCATAACAGGCCCGGGACAGATGGGGAAAGTGGAGCAGGGTGTGTTCGCGTTATGGATGGCGGCGCATTATTTTAAGCGGCCTTTGAGCTACATGAGTTACGGGGGCGCAGGCAAGCAGGTGCGCGATTTTCTGCATATAGCGGACCTGGTAGACCTCATAGACTGGCAGTCAGGGCAGGTGGAAAAGCTTTCCGGAGAGCGATATAATATCGGCGGCGGGCGGGCAGGAAGTCTTTCACTGACTGAGTTGACGCATCTCTGTAGCAGGGTTACCGGAAATTCCGTAAAGATAGAAAGTTCGCCCGATGACCGCAAGAACGATATAAAATGGTATATAACCGACTTTAAAAAGGCTTCATCCCTGTGTGGCTGGCGCCCTAAACAAGATACACTGAAAGCGGCGGAAGACATCTTAAACTGGCTGCGCGGCGATGAAAAACGCCTGAAGGGCGTTTTTACCCGGTAGCAAAGCTCTTGCCGTATTTGCTTTTAACGGTTTTAGTGGTATACTTATAATAAAAATAATATATGGAGCATATTATGAAGAAAGGCTTTACTTTAGTAGAGCTTGTCGTATTAATAATGGTGCTTGCCATACTCGCGGTCGTAACTATCCCAAGGGTAACAAGTATCAGGGGGGTCAGGCTCAACATGGCCGTGAGGAAGCTCTCGCAGGATATGAAATACGCCCATGAGCATGCTGTCATAAGCAAGAGAAACACACGCGTAAGGTTCGACCAGCCCAACGACACCTACTATGTAGAGGAGGAGACGGCTCCCGGCACATGGACTGTATTACCGAACCCGGACACAGGCGGCGACTTTGAGATAGAGCTTGATACCGGCAGCTATGCAGGTGTCGGTTTGCAGAGTGCGGATTTTGACGGTAGTTCAGAAGTAAGATTTGACCAATGGGGCGTCTCTCATGATGCGTCCGGAAATTTAGGGTCCAGGGGCAGCGTTGTCCTGGAGGCCGGGGGAGATACAGGGACTGTCTACGTCGATCCTGAAACAGGAAGGGTCTACCTTAGAGGTCTATATTATTATAGTTTTGGTTAATCCGCAGGGGAGCTTTATGCGCCGGGGCTTTACACTTCTTGAAGTTCTTCTCGTCATAATAGTGATGGGCATGGGTCTTACATCTCTTCTGGTTGCCCTCAAGGTGGCCAACGAGCAGAACGCAATATCCAGTTTCACCACCACCGCCCAATATCTTGCCGCAGCGAAACTTGAGGAGGCGATCGACGTTCCTACGACTTTCGCTAATCTGGGAAATGCTCCCGGCAGCGGAGGCGTTGCGCAGGGCGCGGCTGCCGACTCGGACCTGGCGCAGCACACAGTTGAGGTAACCGTCGCCGATCTTGCCATAGGCGGTCTTGACGCGGCTGATTGTAAGCAGATCACTGTAACCGTGACCAGCACCAGTACCCTTATCCCTAATGCGTCACTGGAGACAATAGTGACCGAGGCAGCTCCAAATGGATAAAACCATAAGACTATCCAAAACAAGATCTTCCAAAAGAGGTTTCACTTTAGTAGAGGTTATCCTGACCCTCATGATAATGTCGATCATAATGTTCAGCATTACACATTTCTGGGTGGAGACGTTCAGGATATGGGTGTTCAATTCCAACCATATAAAAATGAGGGCGGATGCGCGCTACGCCCTTGAAAGAATAGGGCTTGAGGCGAGGATGGCCGACAGTGTCGCGGTAGCCGGCTCTGAGCTTGTGATCAACTCGGATGTGAATAATGACGGAACTCCGCTGCGTATAGCGTATTACCAGGGAGATGCCACCAGCGGCACGGAGACAGTTCACTATTTAATGAGGAGCGAAGGAGACATGGGCGGGACATGGGGTAATATATGGCCGCTTGCGCACGACGTAACGGCCGCAACATTTTCAGTGACCGGCCATTTTGTTAACATTGTCCTTACAATGACAAGGAATAATGAGACTGCCAAGTTTAAGACAACCATCTGCACGAGGCGTGTCCCATAACCGGATGAAGACAAAACCTTACGAACAGAGCGGCATGTCGATAGTATTCGCAATATTCACGCTGCTGGCGCTATCGGTAGCTGCAGTTACGGTCTTTTCCATGATATCGACAGACGTCAATGCGTCTGTCTATAACTTCAGGAGTATGCAATCGTTCTATATAGCGGAGGCCGGGAGGCAGTTGGGAGCCCAGCTTGTAAGGAATGACAAGGATGCGACAGACGGCACTAATTTATGGAGCGCGGCCGGTGCGGGCACTGTAAGCGCAGCGGGGATCTGCGGCGAGAGTTACATTGAAGGCGGATTTGTTTATGCAATAAGCGACAATATAATAATGTCAGCGGGCGGCGTCAATGATTCTAATGAAGTCTGTTTTTTTGATAGCACATCGGCCACCATGTGGGAGCTGAACTTAGCCGACAGATTTATAGGGATCACGAATTTCCAACAGGCCTTTAATCTTTACGGCGCCGGTTTACTGGATACGCGTATTGTCTGCAGGGCATGGGGAAGTCAGGCAGGCCTTACTCTGAGATTGGAATACTCGACTGCCGGAGCCGCAGGCCCCTGGACCGAGGCCGCAAACTATACCTTGCCCACCGCCGCCCCCGCATTGGGGGAAGTCTCAGATGCGATAACTGTAACGTTCCATGATATTGTTTCAACTACGAGCCCTTTATACATAAGGGCCATCCATGATACGGACGCTGCTCTTGCCTCGACGGTAGAAGTGTATATCGACTGGCTTGCCCTCAGGGTAACTACGGAGGTCGATAGTAATACAGAGCCATGGCATACCACCACTCTGGCCGGCACCGCTTTTTCAGGCGGGAGTATAACCGGAATAGTGATCGACGACGAAGCCGGCAAGATAAATATCAATAACGCGCCCCAGAATACCATAGCGCACCTCTTCGACATATGCGGGCAGAGCGGCACCGCCATCGCCGGTGAGTTGATAGGCCGCAGGCTGAGCGAAAGGTTTGAATCGATCAACGAGATAAGGCAGCTTACAAATGTAACTGATGCTGCGTATCTCGCTGTGCGGGATCACATAACAACGCACTCCTGGGTGAGCGACGTGTCCGCGTACGCCCATATCCCCGGGTTTGACATAGCACCTGTGAATATCAATACCGCTTCGACAGAAGTCCTGCAGGCCATATTCAGGTCTACGAATGACATGACCAACATACCGGTAGGCGACGAGGTGGTGAACTTAACTGATTTTACCACTTTTGCAAATGATATAATAACCAGGAGGGCCACTACGCCTTTCACAAACATGCATTCGAGCGCGGCGCTTAGCCTTGACCATACCACATGTTTCAGTGATTTCTTAGAGGATTATGTAGGCCCCCCGGCTTTTACAGCGACACAGAAAGACAGGATCAGGGATGTTGCGGATATATCGAATTTAAACGCAGCTATCGACCAGAACTGGACGACCCACGATCCCGGCACTATCGCAGCGCCGCCTTTATGCTACAGTTCGCATGTCTATTTTATAAGAAGCTCATCCGCTATCACAGCGGTAAACGCGCCGGGCTCGGGTGGCGGCACATGGACGTTCCCCAGAAGTGTGTACTCGATCTTCGGCGATATTTACGATTATACTACTCATACCTGGGGAGCGGGGGCGTACCGGATCCCGCCCTGCAGAACCTTCTCGGAATACAACAACGGGCTTAACGCTCCCGGGTACTGGGGCGAGAACTGGGACTGATAAAGTTTTTTTTGCGCTATTCGTTTGACTTTTAAGCATTTATAATATATAACTATAATATAAACTAAAAAGGTTTCATAAATATGGCGTCAAAGCCCCACGGTTATATTACTATAGTCGACATAGGCATATTGAGGCTCAAAGTAATGGTCCTCAATGCCGGAAACGGCAAGCTCGCGTTAGCCGCCGTAAAAGACCTCTCTAATATTACCGACAGGGACAACAGAGAGAAGTTTGTAGTCAGTGCCCTCAAAGAGATCCTCCGCGATTACATCTCAAAAGCCAAGACCGCGATCTTGTGCATGTCTGAAGAGCATTTTCTTATTAAGCGCATAGAGATGCCTTCCATACCCGTAGATGAGATCACCGCGGCGCTCAAGTGGCGCATAAAAGACCTGGTCTCTTTTGATATCGAGAACGCGTGCATAGACTTCGACCTGGTCAAAGAGACGGCCACAAAAAAGGGCGACAAGAGCGCTAAGCTGATGGACCTTATAGCGGCCGTCATACCGAAAGATACGGTAGATACCAAGGTCCAGATACTTAAGAAAGCGGGGATAGATACTATCCTGAGCGCGAATATAGACTCTTTCGGGCTGTCAAACATAGTGAACCTTCTGCCGGAGGGCAAAAAGGGCAACTCGTGCGCCGTCTTGAACGTGGACCATTCGGTTTCGGCCATCAATATATACAAAGACGGCAAGCTTGCTTTCGTGCGAAATATACCGATAGGGCTGGACCATATCAGAGAGGCGATAAAAGCGCCTATCATGTCGGACACCGGCGAGATAGGGGTGTCTGACGACGAGATGCATACGTTGAGAGATATGGGTATCCCTGAGAACAAAGATACCCTGCTGAACGGAAAGCTCGAGGGCAAACATATACTGGCGTTGCTGCGTCCTGTGCTTCAGAACCTCTCCGGCGAAATAGCGCGGTCATTGGATTATTACAACTCCCAGCTGGAAGGAGGAGTGATATCCAAGCTGTATATCATAGGAGAGAGTTACAGGTTTAAGAACCTGGACAGGTACTTTAAAGAGAGCCTGAATAAAGATACGGAGTACCTCGGCACTTCACCGGTACTGTTCGACACGCTCGTTGAGAACAAGAATGCCCTGAAGCAGGAGGATATGCCGCAGATCATACCATTACTGGGGGTGGGCCGCGGCGGCAATATCGAGAAGGTTAATCTCTTACCGAACGAATATAAGATAGAAAAGGCCGTCAGGATAGAGAATATATCCGTCAGGATGGTCGGTTTTGTCCTCTTCTCGATATTGATAGTCCTGCATGGTTTTACGAGCATAAAGATAAAAGATTATACAAAGTCGCTTGAGAACACCAAGCGGGAGATGAAGAGCCTGTACGGCGTAAGGGCGCTTTATGACCAGGTTTCCCAGAAAGAAAAGTATATAGACACCGTATGGGCGCATGAAAGACCCACAACGCTTCTTATGAAAGAACTGAGCGGGATCATCCCCGAACATATCGTGTTGACAAACTTGTTCATTGACCAGAACAACAACCTGGTAACCCTTAAAGGGCTGGTAAGCACGGAGTCCGGTGTAGGCGAAGTCTTCCTGGCGGATCTCATAAAGAGCCTGGACAAATCGGATTATTTTGATAATGCGAATCTCAACTCTTCGCAAAAAGGGGCCACTGAACAAGGCCAGGTGACTATATTTGTTATAAACTGCAAGATACTAAAGTAGGTATCGCATGGAACTGGGTTTAAATGTAAATTTATCAAAGGGTCAGAAGATACTCTTTCTCACTATATTCATAATCTTCGTCGCCATACTCATATTCTGGCTTTATATATACTCACCCGGCAAAGATAAAGTGAAGGAGATGCAGAAAGAGCTGGCCAAGGTCAAGGCGGATGTCGCCGAGATCGATCAGCTCATCGGCGGCAGGCCTATGCTGGATGAAGTTTACCGCAAGCTCCACGACAGGCATACAAAGCTGGACAAGCTCATACCGCGCGACGACAAGGCCGCCTTGCGCGTTATCTCAAGTCTGGCCGGTAAGTCTGATATAGAGGTCATGTCCTTCAAGCCATCCGAGCCGGTCCTGGCACCGCTGCCGGTAAAGCTTAAAACAGGGACATCCATGAAGATGAGCGTATCCATGCAATTGAAGTGTACCTACAGGAATTTTGGCGGGTATCTTAATACATTGAAAGAGAACCCCGCCACCAATCTCCTTATGATAGACAGGATCATTATGAGTAAAGCGAGGAGACAAGAGGATGACCGGTTAACAGTAGTAATGGATGCCACTTTGTATTATATTGTTTATTGAGGGCCTGTAATGGAAATGGATAAGAAACAGCAGAAGCAGATTGTAATAATAGGCGTTCTCGGCGTGGTTCTCTTACTGGCCGCAATGAGCACTTTAGGCGGAAAAAAGAAGAAGGGCGCCGCGGCAGTTCCGTCCACGCCGTCTTTTAATATAAGCGATATGCATCTTATAGACCTGGATGAGGAAAAAAGCAAGCCGCCTGAGCAGGAGTTAGCCGTAAGCACCGAGTGGATAAGGGACCCGTTCGGTTTCGATGAGTTAGCCAGAATGGAAGCCGAACAGATGATCGAAGAGGAAGAGCAGATCGAGATCATACTGAACGGGATAATATGGGACGAAAGCGCCCCCCTTGCCATGGTTAACGGCGAGCTCTACCCCAAAGGCGCTGACATAAGCGGCTTTGAGATAATAGAGATCACCGAAGAGAGTGTCGTGCTGGATAACGGCATTAAGCGCATGACACTCAGCATCTGGGAAAAAGAGTAACCCCACCAATTTCCTTAGCTCCCCTTGTAGTATTCATATACATCTAGGATAGCACAGGCATACATTGTCTCCGCTTGTCGCTCGCTCGCGGATGCGCGCCGCTCGCTCGCTGTGCAAAAAATTGTTCACTGTCATAAAATGTCATAATTCTAAATGGCGCGTTTGTGTTCGCAATTTTTTGACAGTCGCTTCGACAACATATGCCTGTGCTATCCTTCGAGTTCAGGCGTATAAAAACGGTCTTCACTTTTTGAATATACCCCGACATGTCCGCCTAGCTATCGGAAATTTGTTTGGGCTTGACTTAGGATTTAGTGGTATGATAATATATTGTGCCAACTATAATATAATATAATATAATATAAAGGCGGCAGATATGGTATGGAGTGCCAAAAAGAAAAAGGCTGCTATAGCGATATCCGTAGGATTGGCGTCTATAGTCTTTTTTCTGCAACATAATATGAATAAAGGCGATAAAATAGCTGGCGATGGGATGTCACAGCAGCTGGAGCAGAAGATCCTCGTCTTCGACCTAGTGAATTATGCCGAGAGCGGTTCGAAGAAATGGCAGCTTAAGGGCGATTCCGCGGATATCATGGCCGAGATAGTTAACTTAAGCAATATTAATATAGTGACCTATGATGACCCTTCGATCACGTTGACTTCATACGAAGGGACATATAACAGGAGAAACAAAGAGGTAACGCTGTTCGATGATGTCGAGGTGATAACGGCCGACGGCGCAGTGTTGATAACTGATTACCTTAAATGGCATAGCGCTACTGACAGGATAACGACAGACAAGCACATCAGGATATTAAGGAGCGACCTGATCGCCGACGGCAGGGGCGCGGATGTGCTCCGCCGTATAAACAGTATCACCATCAATAAGGATGTTAAAGTAAGGATAGTCAAGGAGATGCTGGAGGATATCGATATAGCCGGCGGAGGATCAAAGAAAGACGATAAAGAAAACCCGGTCAAGGCCGTAATAACGTGCAGCGGCCCGCTGGAGATAGATTATGAGAATAATATCGCGGTATTCAAGAATAATGTAAAGGTGGATGACAAGAAAGGCGAGGGGCAGATCTACTCCGATATAATGGAGGCCATCCTTGACCCGGAGACAAAGAATATAACCAAGGTCGTAGCCACCGGTGACGTAAAGGTGGTCCGCGGGGAAGACGCGACATTCAGCGAGAGGGCCATCTATACTACCGACGACCAGAAGATAATACTCGTAGGAAAGCCCGAGATACATATACGCTCGTTAGAGGGTATAGACAAGATAGAGGAAGGGTTCGGAGGGTTATAATATGCATCTGTTGCAGACCGATGGTTTGATAAAGGCGTATGGCGGCAGAAGGGTTGTAGACAAGGTAGCCATAAACGTAAAACGCGGCGAGATAGTAGGGCTTTTAGGGCCCAACGGCGCCGGCAAAACGACCACTTTCTACATGATAACGGGTCTTATCAAACCTGACAAGGGAAAGATAATATTCGACCAGCAGGATATCGCGGACCTGCCCATGCACGAGCGCGCCAGGTGCGGCATAGGGTATCTTGCTCAGGAACCATCCATATTCAGGAAGCTTACGGTAAGCGAGAATATAATGGCCATCCTCGAGACCCTGAAGATACCTCTAAGAGAGCGCGAAAGAAGGCTAAAAAGGCTACTAGGTGAACTTAAGATAACGCACCTTGCGAAGAATAAAGCCTATACCCTTTCCGGAGGCGAGCGCAGGCGCCTGGAGATCACAAGGGCGCTTGTGACGAACCCGCTGTTCATACTGCTGGACGAACCTTTCAGCGGGATAGACCCGATAGCAGTATTCGAGTGCCAGCAGATAATAAGGGAGCTTAAGGAAAGAGGCCTTGGAATACTGCTTACCGACCATAATGTAAGGGAGACACTGTCAATAACAGACCGTTCATATATTATGTGCGAAGGCAAGATACTTATCTCCGGCACAAAAGATGAACTGATCACAAACCCGGAGGCGAGAAAGATATATCTGGGCGAAAGGTTTTCGATGTAATATGAAGATAAAACACAAGTTTAAGGACCTGGAAGGCTCAAGGAGAGAATTTGCGGTAAGCGTGCCGAAAGATGTTGTAGATAAGAAGCTCGACAGCGTTTACAGCGAAATGAGCGGGGTCGTGAGCGTACCGGGTTTCAGGAAGGGAAAGATCCCGAGGGATATACTGAAGAAATATCACTCCGACGCTGCGCGCGAAAGGGCCTTGAGCGATATCATAAGCGATTCATACAAGATAGCGGCGAAGGAATCAAATACCGTGCCGGTGGGGCTTCCGGATATAAGCGATGTCGATTTTTCCGAAGGAAAGGACTTCACATACAAGGCGACAGTAGATATTAGACCTAGGATAACCATGAAGAAGACCAGGGGCATAAAGGTCAAGAAGCGCCGCCCTAAGATAGGTGACGAAGAGGTGGCGAAATATATAGAAGCGCTGAGAGATTCCTATGCGCAGTTCGAGTCCATAGAGGACCGTGCAGCGGAACAGGGGGATTACGTCATCTGTGACATCATATGCGAGGTGGAGGGAAAGCCGATACATGACGAACAGAAGGACGCGTACCTTTTTCTGGACAAACAGAAGACCCTGCCCGAACTGGTGGACGGCCTTATCGACTCATCCGCCGGAGATCTTAGAGAGATAAAGACTATGATGCCGGAGAACTCTAAAGACCCACAGTATTCAAAAAAAGAGGCGCTTTTTAAAGTAAAGGTGAACGCTGTCAAGGTAAAGAAGCTCCCGAAGCTTGATGACGAATTTATCAAGGCCCTGGGAACCTACAAGACCCTGGACGAGCTTAAAGCGGTTGTCGAGAAAGACCTCTTGCGCAGGGAAGAGGGGGTAGTAAGAGAGAGCATGGCCTCGCAGATCCTCGAACACCTGCTCAAAGAGTGCCAGTTCCAGGCGCCCAAGGGCTTACTTAACGAAGAGACGGATAAGATATTCAATGAGATCAAGGAGAACCTGAAGGCAAAGCCGCGCGCTAACGCGCCCGAGGATGACCAGATACAAAAAAGCGCGGAGAAGGAAGCAATAAAGAGGATACGCCTGTATTTTATACTGGACGAGATAGCCAAGAAAGAGTCGATAGAGGTCTCCGAAGAAGATCTTGACCAGACGCTGAACCTCCTGGCGCTGCAGTCCAATACCACAAAAGAGAAGATCAGGGAAAATTACAAAGAAAATAATCTGCTTCTCCCTCTCATGTACAGGCTTCGAGAGAACAAGGTAATAGATTTTTTGTTGAAGAACGCGGATGTTAAGGAAATAAGGTAGCTAAAAAACAAAGGGGGGTAGTTATGAGCATACTTATACCGATGGTGGTGGAGCAGACCGGGAGGGACGAGAGGGCATACGATATATACTCCAGGCTGCTGAAGGACAGGATAATTTTTATAGGTACACCCATAGACGACAATGTCGCGAACCTGATAATAGCCCAGCTTTTGTTCCTGCAGATGGAAGATCCGGAAAAGGATATAGACCTTTATGTAAACTCGCCGGGCGGATCTGTCACCAGCGGACTGGCCATTTACGATACCATCCAGTTCATTAAGCCCGACGTCAATACTTACTGCGTCGGCCAGGCCGCCAGCATGGGGGCACTGCTCCTCTCCTGCGGGTCCAAGAAGAAGAGATTTGCCCTTCCTCATGCACGTATCATGATCCATCAGCCGTGGGGTGGCGTACAGGGACAGGCATCGGACATAAGTATCCAGGCAAATGAGATCCTGAGATTAAGGAGTCGCATAGAAGATATACTCGTAAAACATACCGGGCAGTCGATGGACAAGATAAAGAAAGACACAGACCGCGACTTTTTCATGTCAGCCGAAGAGGCCGCAAAGTACGGTATCGTGGATACGGTCGTAACAAGCGTAAAGAAAAAGAAATGAATGAGCGCATGATTTACGCGACCGAAGGGAGCGTAAATCATATGCGCGAATTCATCCCCGCGTAAGCGGGGATCCATAGCCATAGATTCCCGCTTGCGCGGGAATGACAGGGGAATCCATGAGACAGGCTGTAAAGGTCAATAAACCTGCGATTAAAGATAAGCTCCCGCTTTTGCCCCTGCGTGATATAGTAATATTCCCCCGCATGGTGGTGCCGCTTCTCGTGGGCAGGGAACGGTCCATAAAGGCCCTCGACGAGGCGATGACGAGCGATAAGATAATACTCCTTTGTACGCAGAAGCACCTTAAACAGGATGAACCGGCCGTAGACGATATATACCATGTAGGGACGGTGGCCAAGATACTCCAGGTCCTTAAACTCCCCGAGGGCTCTTTCAAGATACTGGTCGAAGGCGTATCAAGGGCGCGGATAAGAAAGTTCCTGCAGAGCAGGGATTTTTATAAGGTCAGTATATCCGAGATAGATGCAAAGACTAGAAAGACCGTAGAGCTTGAGGCGCTCATGAGGGGCGTGATGGGCCAGTTCGAGGAGTACGTTAAGCTGAATACAAAACTGACCCCCGAAGTGCTCAATTCCGTTACTGCCGAAGGGCAGCTGCAGGAATTCGCAGATATCATAGCTTCTCATCTTCTTTTGAAGGTGAGCGACAAACAGGAGCTGCTGGAGACATCAGAGCCCGCGGTACGCCTGAAGCGGATAAGTAAAATACTCGGTACGGAGCTCGAGATCCTCAAGATAGAAAAAAGGATCATGGGCGACGTAAAGAAGGGCATAGAGAAGTCACAGAAGGATTTTTACCTGCAGGAGCAGCTCAAGGCCATAGAAAAAGAGCTGGGCCAGAAGGGAACGCACAAATCCGAGGTGGAGGAGCTCAGGGAGAAGGTCACTAAGGCCTCAATGACCGTCGAGGCGAGAGAAGTCGCGCTAAAAGAGCTCGATAAATTTTCAAAGATGATGCCTGTCTCCCCGGAAGCCACCGTTATCCGGAATTATATAGATTGGCTTGTAAGTATCCCGTGGTCCAGCAAGACAAAAGACAATCTGGAGCTGGAGAATTCCAAGAATGTGCTCGAGGCGGATCACTACGGACTGCGTGAACCCAAAGAGAGGATACTGGAGTATCTCGCGGTAAGAAAATTGTCGAATTCAATGAAGGGGCCGATACTCTGTTTCGTGGGCCCGCCGGGCGTGGGTAAGACATCCCTTGCTAAATCAATAGCGCGCGCGCTCGGTAGGAGCTTTGTCAGGGTCTCTCTCGGAGGAATAAGGGACGAAGCCGAGATCAGGGGGCATCGCCGGACATACATAGGCGCGTTACCGGGCAGGATAATACAGTCTATGAGAAAGGCAAAATCCACTAACCCTGTATTTCTTCTGGATGAGGTCGATAAGATGTCCGTGGATTTCAGGGGCGACCCTTCGAGCGCCCTTCTCGAAGTGCTGGACCCTGAGCAGAACCATTCATTCAGCGATCATTACCTTGAAGTGGCCTATAATCTCTCAGACTGCCTGTTTATTACGACCAGCAATATTCAATATAATATACCGGCCCCGCTAGTGGACAGAATGGAGCTTATCAAGCTGTCGGGGTACACCGAATACGAAAAGCTGAAGATAGCGACAAAGTTCCTGATACCGAAGGAGATAAAGGCCAACGGCCTTGAAAAGGGTATCGATCTTGCCATAAGCGAAAAGACGATATCAAAGATAATAAAGTTATATACCCGCGAGGCCGGAGTGAGAGAGCTGCAGAGAAAGATCGCCCAGATAGCAAGGAGAGTTGCGCGGCAGGTGGTTGAAGAGAAGGCCCGCGACAAGATCACCGTTACTCCGGCGAACCTGCAGAAATACCTCGGCGTACCTCAGTATACCGAGACCAGGCTGGAGAGGCAGGACGGTATAGGAGTTGCCATGGGGCTGGCCTGGACCGAGGCCGGCGGGGATATAATGCCGGTCGAAAGCTCTCTTATGAACGGCACAGGAAAACTTATGCTTACCGGCAAGCTGGGAGAGGTCATGCGGGAGTCAGCCCAGGCCGCGCTCAGCTACATACGCTCCAGGTCAGGGAAGTTCGGCATAAGCAAGAATTTTTATAAGAAACAGGATATACATATTCACGTGCCCGAAGGTGCGATACCCAAAGACGGGCCGTCAGCCGGCATAACCATAGCCTCCTGCCTCATATCGAGCCTTACCAGGCGCCCGCTTAGGAACGATACGGCGATGACCGGCGAGATCACACTGAGGGGCAGGATACTGCCTGTCGGGGGAATAAAGGCCAAGATCCTGGCGGCTCACAGGGCGGGCGTGAAGAGGATCGTTATACCGAAAGAGAACGAGAAGGACCTGGTGGATATACCGGCTGAGATAAAGAAGGAACAAGATATAATAATGGTAAGCCGTATGGATGAAGTTTTAAAATTCGTAATGCGAGGTAAAAAAAGATGAAGGACCAGTTATTGATGACGCCGGGGCCCACGCCTGTTCCGCCTGAGATAGCGGGCGTTATGGCCGAACCTATTATTCATCACAGAACAAGAGAATACAGAGAGATCTTTAAAGATGCGGTAGACGGGCTTAAGGAAGTCTTTAAGACCGGGAACGATTGCCTTGTCTTCTCTTCCAGCGGCACCGGGGCCATGGAGGCGAGCGTGTGCAATGTCCTTTCTCCGGGCGACAAGGCCGTAGTGATAAGGGGAGGAAAGTTCGGCGAGAGGTATTATGATATATGCAAAAGTTTCGGGATAGACGCCGTCCCTATAGATATCAAATGGGGAGAAGCGCCGGACCCCCGGCAGATCAGGGACGTATTGGAAGCTAATAGCAGTGCTAAGGCGGTGTATACGGAGCTTTGTGAAACCTCAACGGCTACGGTTTTCGCCATAGAAGCTATAGGCAAAGTTGTAAGGAATCATCAGGCTATCCTGGTGGTGGACGCTATAAGCGGCCTCGGCGCGGATGACTTCCGTGTGGATGAATGGGGAGTCGACATAGCCGTAAGCGGGTCCCAGAAGGCGCTTATGCTGCCGCCCGGGTTGTCATTCTGCGCAGTAAGTCCCAAAGCATGGAAGGCGGTGAAAGGCTCAAAGCTCCCGAAATATTATTATGATTTTAACAGGTATAAAAAAGCCCTGGATAAGAACGATACTCCTTTTACGCCGGGAATAACCCTGACCAAGGGCCTGAGGGCTTCGCTGGGGATCGTGAGGTCCAAAGGCATAGATAATGTTCTGAAGGAATGCGCTGCCATGGCCGATGCAGTCAGGGGCAAGACAAAGGCGCTGGGGCTGGAACTTTTCTCCAAGTCACCTTCAAATGCGGTTACGGCCATAAAGATGCCTGAAGCCAGGGACGCTTCCGAGATCATAAAAGCCATGAAGGAGCGTGGAATAACGGTAGCCGGCGGCCAGGCGGAACTCAAAGGAAAGATAATAAGGATCGCTCATATGGGCGGCATCACGATGAGCGATGTCGAAAGGACTGTGGTTACTTTAACGCAAGTTCTCAAGGAATTATAGAGGAGCCGTATATGTCTACAAGAATACTTATAAGCGATCCGTTATCCGAGGAAGGGATAAAGATATTAGGCAGCGAGAGGAGCTTTAAGGTGGATGTCAGGCCTAAGCTGCCGCCGCCGGAGCTGAAGAAGATAATCAAGGATTATGACGCCATATTGATACGCAGCGGCACAAAGCTGACCGGCGATATAATTGAGGCCTCCAGGCTCAAGGTCATCGGCAGGGCCGGTGTCGGTTTGGATAACGTCGATATAAACGCGGCGACAAAAAAAGGTATAATAGTGGTCAACGCGCCCGCGGGCAACACGATATCGACCGCTGAACATACGATGAGCCTTATGATGGCTTTGTCCAGGAAAATACCGCAGGCGGACAAGTCGCTAAAGGGCGGTGAATGGAACAGGAAGAAGTTCATGGGGTCCGAGCTTTACGGAAAGACGCTTGGGATAGTAGGGCTGGGCCGCATAGGCATAGAGGTCGCGGGACGGGCGGGCTCCTTCAAAATGAATATCATAGCATATGACCCTTATCTGCCCGAGGACAAGGCAAAGAGGCTCAAGATCGAGCTGGTGGAGTTTGAGGAACTGCTCAAAAGATCAGATTATATCACCGTACACACCCCGATAACGGACCGGACGAAACATATGCTGGGCAAAAAAGAGTTTAAGATGATGAAGCACGGAGCACACATAATAAATGCGGCGCGCGGCGGTATAGTGGATGAAGGCGCGCTGTATAAGGCCCTGGAGTCCGGCAAGATAGCGGGCGCGGCCCTGGATGTCTTCGAAAAGGAACCGCCCGCCGGCAGCCCGTTGCTTAAACTGGACAGTGTGATCGTTACGCCCCATCTCGGCGCCTCTACGGAAGAAGCGCAGGTGAATGTGGCCATAGACGTAGCGGAGACAATAAGGGACGTTCTTTTGAATAAGGGCGTAAGGAACGCGGTCAATCTTCCCAGTGTGGGGCCGGAGGAGCTCAAGACCATAGAGCCCTATATAAACCTGGCTGAGAAGATCGGCCTTATGCATGCCCAGCTTATAAAGGGCCATATAAAGAAGGTAGATATACGTTACATAGGCGATATCGCGAACCTCAAAGTAGAGCCCATAACCGCAGCACTTATAAAAGGTATGCTCACACCTGTCCTGCAGGAGACCGTAAATTATATCAACGCCCCCGTTATAGCGAAAGACCGCGGCATGAATATCGTCGAATCAAAGGCGGGGGAGATCGAGGACTTTGCCAGCCTTATATGGGTGGGTGTGAAGTCCGATAAAGAAAATAACGCCATAGCAGGCACCATGTTCATAAAATCAGATCCCAGGATCGTAAAGATCAACGATTTCTATGTCGAAGCCGTTCCGGAAGGGTGCATGCTGGTCATATATAATAAAGATGTACCGGGTATCATTGGCCAGATCGGCACTCTCCTCGGCAAAAATAAAATAAATATAGCAGGTATGTCGTTCGGGAGGGAAAAGCCGGGCAGGAGCGCCATAACCGTCCTGAATGTCGACTGTGAAGTTCCGAAGAATGTCATGGAAGAGATAAGGAAGGCCAAGAACGTAGTGAGCGCCACACTCATCAGATTATGATATTTTCATAACATGTAGGTCAGGCTTCAGCCTGACAAGGGGAGGGGGACCTATGAAGAGAAAAAAACCTAACAAGATATATCTGCTGGACGTTACCAACAGGGACGGTGTTCAGACATCAAGGCTGGGACTTGCCAAGCTGCAGAAGACCATGCTTAATATTTATCTTAATGATATAGGGGTATATCAGAGCGAGTTCGGTTTTCCCGTGACGCTCCATGAAACCAACTATATAAACGCCAACCTTGAGCTGGCGCGGAAAAAGGTCATAAAACCTATGATCCTGAGCGGTTGGGCAAGGGCCATAACCGACGACGTAAGACAGGCTTTCAAGCTCACGGACGTGGAGCATCTGAACCTCTCTATATCCACATCAGAGCAGATGACGCGCGGCAAGTTCCAGGGCAGGAAGACCAGGGAAGACGTGCTGAAGATGATGACAGCTGCCGTTGACGTGGCAAAAAAGAAGGGCGTAAAGACGCTTGGAGTGAACGCTGAGGATGCCTCCCGCACAGACGATGAATTTTTGCTGAGGTTCGCTAAGGCGGCGCGCGACCATGGCGCGGACAGGATAAGATACTGCGATACTCTGGGTTATGATGACCCGTTCACCATTTACAGGAGGGTAAGGACCCTGGCGTGTGAGGTAAATATACCTGTCGAGATCCATTGCCATAACGACCTCGGTATGGTCGTGGCCTGCAGTGTAGCGGGCGCAAAGGCGGCGATAGACAGCGGAGTGGATGCTTATATAAATACCACGGTCAACGGCATGGGCGAGCGCGCCGGGAATGCGGATCTTGTGAGCGTGATACTGGCCGTGAAATATTCAAGCGGATTCGGCGGAAAGTACATACTGGACGAGAACATTAAACTGCATAACGCATGGAGACTCGCTAAGTACGCTTCTTACGCCTTCGGCGTGCCAATACCGATAAACCAGGTCGCGGTGGGCGAGAACGCTTTTGCCCATGAATCAGGCATACATGCCGACGGGGCGCTGAAGGACAGGCGCAATTACGAGCTTTACGATTTTGAGGAGTTGGGCAGAGGAGAGCCCGAGACCATTGAGACCGGCAGAAATATAACTGCCGGTGAGTACAGCGGTATCAAGGGCTTCAGGAACGTGTACGAAAGACTTGAGGTCAAGTTCAAGAACGACAAAGAGGCGACAAAGATACTGGACCTTGTGAGGTACGCTAATGTCCATACCCAGAAACCGCTCACACAGGATGAATTAATGTTCATAGCCAAATACCCTGACATAGCCAGGAAGATCTTTACGATGTCACCGTGAATAGGGGGGGATCATGAAAGGCCTAATAGGACTTCTTATCTTGGTTCTTGTTATCTCGTTAGCATGTGCCGCTGCAGGCGCCGAGGAAGAAGGGCTTATAAAAAGGATGTTCAGGAAGTCTGAGGAGAAGGCCGCAGAGGCTGATGACGTAACCGCGGAGCCAGAGAAAAGCCCTTTCGAAGACCTTACAAAACAGGAGATGATAGGCAGGATCTATGAGCTGCTTGATTATCGCCCTGAAGTCCTGAATTTTGTCCCTGCCATACACGCGATCGCGAACGAAGACGGCAGCGTCACCTACCTTTATAAGAGCGAAAGCGGTATTGGCGTAGACCTCGAAGATCTTGACAGAGAGACGCTGCAGAACCTTATTATAAGAATAAGCAGTGAATCCAACAGGCTCAATACCGAGCAGGTGATGAGACAATTGGACCAGGCCAGACGGGCTCAGAGGGCCGCTGTTCCCATACCTCAGCCTCCCACAGTGCATACTCCTCCGAGAATTCCCGTTATACCCAGGCAGCCGGTAACCCCGCCTGCCGCCAACCAGACTCCGCAGCCGCCGAGAAATTAAAGGAGGTAAGAGTTGAACATTATTCTAGTAGGGGCGCAGTGGGGTGATGAGGGCAAGGGTAAGATAATAGATATACTCAGCGCCGACGCTGATCTAATCGTAAGATATCAGGGCGGCAATAACGCAGGCCACACAGTGGTAGTGGGAAAGAAGGAATTTATACTGCACCTTATCCCTTCAGGCATACTACATAAGCGCAAGAAGTGCGTTATAGCCAACGGCGTCGTAGTGGACCCCGAGGCCCTTCTCAAAGAGATAAACCACCTCAAAAAGCATAATGTTGACGTTGACAAAAGCCTACTCATAAGCGACAGGGTCCATTTAATATTCCCTTATCATAAGCTCTTCGACAGCTTGAGGGAGGCCAGACTGACCGGCAAGATCGGTACGACGAAACGCGGTATAGGCCCATGTTATGCAGATAAGGCCAACCGATGCGGCATAACTATGGCGGACCTTCTTAACGAGCCGCTCTTCCGGAGGAAATTGAAGGCCAATGTCGCCGAAAAGAACCAGCTCCTGGAGAAGATCTATGAACACGAAGGCTTTTCATCCGAAGAGCTTATCGGGAAATACCTCGGTTTCGCGAATGAGATAAAAAAGTATGTATGCAATACCTCCCTGGTACTTAAAGACGCCATAGAAAAGGGCAAGCTGATACTTTTCGAAGGCGCGCAGGGCACGCTCCTCGACATAGACCACGGGACATATCCATTTGTAACATCGAGCAATGCCACCGCCGGGGGTGCGTGTACCGGCGCCGGCATAAGCCCAGCCAGCATAGACAAGATAATAGGTGTTGTTAAGGCCTACACAACGAGGGTGGGCGAAGGCCCGCTCCCTACTATTTTCGACAAGGAGCTCATGGACAGGATACAGAAGAAGGGCAGGGAATTCGGTGCGACAACCGGAAGGCCGAGAAGATGCGGATGGTTCGACAGCGTTGTTGTGCGCCACGCGGCCCTGGTGAACGGCCTTACTGAAATAGCCCTCACCAAACTGGATGTCCTTGATGGCCTGGACGAAATAAAGATATGTACGGCATATAGATATAAGGGCAGGCTTATTAAGGACTTCCCGTCTGATATAGAGGTCTTTTCAAATTGCGAACCCGTTTACGAGACGGTGCCTGGCTGGGACGGGAATATCACATCCTGCAAGGAGCACGGCCAGCTGCCCGCAAATGCGAAGAAGTATTTAAAGAGGCTTTCAGAACTTATCGGGGCTAAGATAACTATGATATCCGTAGGCTCAAAAAGGTCTGAAACTATAATAAAGAAATGATAATATAGGGACGTTTCCAAAATTAGCTTCAGAAGTGTCCCCTCGCATTGGAACTGACGGGACACCTCTGAAGGTATTTTTGGAAACGTCCCTAAGATGGAGGTATTATGCAGTTTGATCTTATGTTCCTGGCGCCCGCAGGCTCGATAATAGCACTTTTATTCGCGGCGTATCTTATAATAACGATATTAAAAGAGCCACGCGGTACGAAGGAGATGAAGAGGATACAGGATGCCATAGAGCTTGGATCCAGCGCTTACATAAAGCGCCAGTACAGGGTGGTCCTGATATTCTTTGCCGTGGTATTCGCGATCCTTTTCTGGATGGCGCAGGCCAGGTACCTGCCGATATTCGTGCCTTTCGCATTTCTCACAGGCGGTTTTTTCTCCGGCCTGGCCGGCTATATAGGGATGAAGGTGGCAACGAAGGCCAACAGCCGCACGGCGAACGCGGCCATAACGAGCCTGAACAAGGCCCTGCGTGTGGCATTCTCCGGCGGGACAGTTTTGGGCCTGAGCGTTGTCGGACTGGGGCTCCTGGACCTGAGTATCTGGTTCTATGTGCTCAGTTTTTTCTATAGGGACATGGAGATGGCCCATCGCATACAGGTAATTACGAGCACCATGCTTACCTTTGAGATGGGCGCTAGCTCCATGGCGCTCTTTGCGCGCGTGGGCGGGGGCATATTTACCAAGGCGGCTGATGTGGGAGCTGATCTTGTGGGAAAGGTCGAAGCCGGCATACCTGAGGATGACCCAAGAAACCCGGCGGTTATAGCAGATAACGTAGGCGATAATGTCGGAGATGTAGCCGGGATGGGCGCGGACCTTTACGAGTCTTATGTCGGGACCATAGTCGCTACCATGGTTCTTGCGGTTGCTGCCGGATTTGGCATGGCGGGAGTGACCGTTACCATGTCAGTGGCGGCAGTGGGGATATTATGCAGCATAGTGGGGACGCTGTTTGTAAGGACAAGGGAGGAAGCGACCCAAAAGGAGCTTCTCGCGGCACTCAGGAAGGGCGTTATTTCAGCGGCCGCCCTGATAATAATAGCGTCATTTTTTATCGTAAAGCATATATTGGGCATGCAGAATATAGGCGTGTACGGTTCTATTGTTACGGGCCTGATAGCAGGTATTATCATAGGGTTCTCGACGGAATTTTTTACATCCGACCATTATCAGCCTGCCAAGAGCGTCGCGGAGGCCTCTAAGACCGGGCCGGCAACGGTCATAATAAAAGGCCTATCGACCGGAATGTTCTCGACCTGCATACCCGTAATGACGGTAGGGGCGGCTATCCTGGGGAGTTATTTCTTCGCAGGGGGTGCTGCCAATTTTAATGCGGGGCTCTACGGGATAGGGATAGCATCGGTCGGCATGTTGAGCACTTTGGGCATAACGCTTGCCACCGACGCATATGGCCCGATAGCCGATAACGCCGGCGGCATCGCGGAGATGTCAAAGCTAAAACCGCTCGTAAGAGAGAGGACCGATGCGCTCGACGCGCTGGGTAATACGACAGCGGCAACGGGAAAAGGTTTTGCCATAGGTTCGGCGGCTCTTACGGCATTGGCTCTCATAGCGGCTTTTAAGGATGAGGTGCTCCATTTAGGCAAGGCGATGGACCTCAGCCTTCTCGAACCGCGTATCATAGTGGGTGTCTTCATAGGCGGCATGCTCCCGTTCCTCTTTTCTTCACTTACGATGAGAGCGGTGGGGAAGGCGGCCTCTTCTATAGTCTTTGAGGTGAGGAGGCAGTTCAGGGAGATAAAAGGCCTGATGCAGAATACAGCGAAGCCCGATTACGCCAGGTGCGTCGATATATGCACCACGGCGGCGCAGAAGGAGATGATAGTCCCGTCACTTCTTGCGATAATAAGCCCGATAGCCACGGGCCTCCTGCTGGGCGTTGAGGCGGTCGTTGGGCTTCTCGTAGGGGCCCTGGCGAGCGGATTTGTCATGGCTATAATGATGGCCAATGCCGGTGGCATATGGGATAACGCCAAGAAATACGTGGAGAAGGGCGCTTTCGGGGGCAAGGGTTCATCACAGCACAAAGCGCTGATCGTAGGCGATACCGTCGGCGATCCTTTTAAGGATACATCAGGCCCCAGTCTCAATATATTGATCAAACTTATGTCTATGGTCTCGGTCGTCTTCGCTTCATTCATGATCGCCAACACCCTGATGAAATGACACCCAAAGTACCCAGGCATATCGCTATCATAATGGACGGTAATGGCAGATGGGCGGCCAAGCGCCGCCTGCCCAAGATCTTCGGCCACAAGCAGGGCATGGAGTCTCTAAAGAAGGTGATGGAGCATTGCCGCAAGATAGGCGTGAAGGTCCTTACGGTTTACGCGTTCAGCACCGAGAACTGGAGCAGGCCTGAGAAGGAAGTCAACGCCCTTATGGGCTTTATCAGCGAGTACATAGATAAAGAGATAGAGAACCTGAAGAAGAACCAGACACGTTTTAACTGCATAGGCAGAATAGATTCTCTTCCGAAGGCAGCGCAGGAGAAGATAAGGTGGGCGATGGACCAGACGAAGGGGCATTCGCGGCTGGTCTTCAATGCCGCCATAAATTATGGCGGCAGGGCTGAGATAATAGACGCCGTAAATAAGATCATAGACTCGAAGAAAAAGAGCATAGACGAAGGCTCGTTCAATGCTTTTTTATACACCCGGGACCTCCCGGATCCCGACCTCCTGATAAGGACGAGCGGAGAGCTGCGCTTATCTAACTTTCTTCTGTGGCAGGCTTCTTACTCGGAATTTTATTTTACGGAAAAACTATGGCCTGATTTTAAAGAGCGGGACCTCGAAAAGGCGATAGCAGAATACCAGAAAAGACAGCGCCGTTATGGCGCATAATGGTGATATGAAAACTTTCTTGAGCAGGTTTATAAGCACGCTTCTCTTCGTCTGTCTTATTATATTCACCATATTCATAGCGCCAAACTGGTTCTTTTCGCTTGTAGTCACTTGCTTAATAGCCCTGGCTTTATATGAATTCTTCTCTATGGTCGAGAAGAAAGAGCTCTTTGTCTACAGGTATTTCGGCCTGATCTTGGGTATAATCGTACCTTTAAGTATCCATTTTAAGGCGGGCGGCATTATCCAGGACATAGATCCTATGCTCATAGTGATAATGAGCATCTTTACGGTGATGGTCCAGCTTACCAGACGTGATAATTCACAGGCCTTAAAGAAGATGTCGGTGACACTCTTCGGGATATTATATATAAGCTGGTTCTTCTCTTTTCTCATAAAGACAAAGTTCCTCCCGCACGGTTCGCTTCTTTGTGCCTTCATTATAGCGGTCACAAAAGGCGGTGATATAGGGGCTTATGTTATCGGCAGCGTTATAGGCAAACATGCGCTTATTCCCAGAATAAGCCCGAAGAAGTCCATAGAAGGCTTTATCGGGGGGCTGGTTTTCAGTTTCATGATCGCCCTGGGCTTTAAACAGGCTATGGGCTTTATCCCGTTCTATCATATTGTAATACTGGGCTTTTTACTGGGCGTACTGGCGCAGATGGGCGACCTGTCTGAGTCTCTTATAAAGCGTGATTGCGGGGTCAAGGACACAAGCTCCATGTTCCCCGGGCTTGGAGGCGCCCTGGATATCCTTGACAGCCTCCTCTTCACTGCGCCTGTATTCTATTTCTACGCCAAGATATTCTTTAACCTATGAAAAAAATAGCCATTTTAGGATCGACCGGGTCTATAGGTGCAAATGCGCTTAAGGTGATCTCCGCATATCCCGAGAAGTTCAGGGTAACCGCACTCTCGTGCGACAGGAACTATAAGCTGCTCTCCAGGCAGGCAAAAAGATTTTCACCCGCCATGATCGGCATTAATGACGCAACAAAGGCGAAAGACCTTAAGGCTCTCCTGGGATCCCTGAAGACCCGTATATTCTGCGGCGGAGCAGGTCTTATCGAAATGGCGAAGACCGCAGATGCCGATATCGTCCTTATGGCCATATCCGGCAATGCCTCACTTCTGCCGCTTATAAGCGCTATAGAAAGCGGCAAGGATATAGCGCTGGCAAGCAAGGAGCCTCTGGTGAGCGCCGGCGAGATCGTCATGAAGAAAGCGCGCGAGAATAATATAAGGATAATACCCGTGGATAGCGAGCACAGTGCCATATTCCAGTGCCTGAACGGGAACCGGCCGCGCGATCTTAAGAAGATATATTTAACCGGGACAGGCGGCCCGCTGAGAAAGGTCGGCAGGTCTTCTTTTGACACCATACCGCCCGCCCGTATGCTTATCCATCCCAAATGGAAGATGGGCAAGAAGATCTCGATAGACTCGGCTACACTTATGAATAAAGCGCTCGAGATCATGGAGGCCAAGTGGCTGTTCGACCTGCCGCTTTCGCGTATCGAGCTTTTGATACATCCCGAGGCCGTTGTCCACTCTATGGTCGAATTCTCCGACGGGGCCATACTTGCGCAGCTTGGGGTGGCGGATATGAGGCTGCCGATACAGTATGCGTTCAGTTTCCCGGAGAGGCTCGCTTCGGACAACTATAATATGGATACGGCCATGCTGGGACGGCTTTCATTCCATAAGCCGGAGATTAAGAAATTTCCATGCCTAACGCTTGCCTGCCAGACATGGGAAAAGGGCGGGAGTTATCCGGCTGTGCTGAACGCATCTAACGAAGAGACGGTCTGGGCTTATATAAGAGGGCGCATACAGTTCACCGAGATCCCCAAAACCATAGAGAAGGTCCTGGCGGCCCATAATAACATAAACGATCCGGACCTTAAAGATATAACATATGTCGACAACTGGGCAAGAGAGGAAACCAGAAGGCTCATTTAGCATTTCATTAAAAGATAGGGGACACTTTCTAGTCATTGCTAACCATCTGAAAGTGTCCCCCCATGGAGAAACCATCATATGTTGAGTATCGTTACTGTTGTTATTGTATTTAGTGTTCTTATAGTAGTGCACGAATTCGGCCATTTCATGATGGCCAAAAGATGCGGCGTTAGGGTGGAGAAGTTCTCCCTGGGTTTCGGGCCAAAGGTCGTGGGCGTAAAAAGAGGCGATACCGAGTATAGGATATCCGCAATACCGCTCGGAGGCTATGTGAAGATGGCGGGCGAAACGCACGACGACAATCTCACCGGCAAGCCCTGGGAGTTTTTGTCCAAGCCGCCAGGAGAGCGTTTTAAGATAATAGTTAGCGGTGCGGCGCTGAATTATATACTGGGCATAGTTCTTTTTACAGCGGTTTTTATGATGGGCGCACCGGCACTGCTCAGCGTGGTGGGGGAAGTTATGGACGGTACCCCGGCCCAGAAGGCAGGCATAAGGGCCGGCGACAGAATAATATCTATAGATGGACAGGATATAGAGTACTGGGACCAGCTGCAGGCTATTGTGCACAAAAAGACCGAAGGAAGACTGAAGCTACAGGTGGAAAGGAACGGGCGCGTTATAAGATTGAATGTCAAGCCCATGGTGGAAGAGCGCAAAGATGTCTTTGGCAATGAAGTCAGGATCGCTATAATGGGCATAAGGCCTTCGGAGGAGCTTACCTTTATTAAATATGATCCCGCGCAATCCATATATAAAGGAGCGGTTAGGACGTTTGAGCTCACCGCCTTGACGTTCAAGGCTATATGGAACATGATACTGGGGAGGCTCTCCGTGAAGGATTCGGTGACAGGGCCCGTCGGGATATTCGTGCTGACCGCGAAGGTGGCCAGGCTTGGTCTTGTGTATCTTCTTAATTTTATGGCCGTAATATCCATATCCCTTGCCATATTCAACGTTCTTCCCATACCAGTGTTGGACGGCGGACATATACTTTTCCTCATCATAGAGAAGGTGCGGAGGAGGCCCCTGAGTGTTAAGGTCCAAGAGATGGCGACCCAGGTAGGGCTGGGGCTTTTGATACTCCTTATGATGTTCGTCCTTTATTACGATGTCCTGAGGCTTGTTAATAAATGAGACTGAAGAGAAGGCGTTCGCGCCAGGTGAAGATAGGCGATGTTAAGATAGGAGGGGACAGCCCCATATCCATTCAGTCCATGACAAAGACCAGGACTTCAAATTCGGCTGCCACTATCGCTGAAATTAAGACTCTCCGGGCATCCGGCTGCGAGATAGTGAGGCTGGCAGTAAAGAATAACGAGGACCTGTCGGCTATAGAAAAGATCAGAAAGGCCGCACAGGTCCCTATTGTCGCGGATATACATTTTGATTATAAGCTGGCGCTCGGAGCCATAGACCGGGGCGTAGACGCCGTCAGGCTGAACCCGGGCAATATACGAAAACGCAGCGAAATACGCGATATTGTAGCCAGCGCCAAAGAACACAGGATCCCGATAAGGATAGGGATGAATTCCGGTTCTTTACGTAAAAGAAAGGGCGCTGCGGAAGACGACGCCATGGTTGCCGGTGCGCTTGAGAGCGTAAAGTATTTCGAATCGCTGGATTTCCGTGATATTATCATATCGCTTAAGTCTTCAGACGTTCTTTCTACGGTATCCGCCTATAAAAAAATGGCCCCGGCCTGTGAATATCCTTTGCATATCGGCGTTACCGCTACCGGGCCCGGAGAGGATGGAGTGATAAAGTCTGCTGTGGGCATAGGAAGCCTCTTGTCCTGCGGCATAGGAGATACCATAAGGGTGTCTTTAACGTCCGGACCGGTGAATGAGGTCATTGCAGCAAAGAAGATACTGCAGGCCCTGCGTTTAAGATATTTTGGGCCCGATATAATATCTTGTCCCACATGCGGCCGCTGCCAGACGGATATAGAGGGGATCGCGAAGAAGTTAAGGGAGCGCCTGGACTCGCGGCCGGCGACTCGCGTTTCACGAGCGAAAGGGCCTCTTTCGATCGCCGTTATGGGCTGTGAGGTGAACGGCCCGGGCGAGGCCAGAGAGGCAGACATAGGCATAGCGGCAGGCAAGTTTTCGGGGGTGCTTTTTAAGAAGGGCAGGATAGTGAAGAGGATAAAAGAAAAAGATTTTTTAAAGGAGATAGTGAGAAACATATGAAATGGTCAAAAGCCCATATACCCACTTTAAAGGAAGACCCGTCGGACGCAGAAGTCCTTAGCCATAAGCTGATGATGAGAGCGGGCTTTATAAGGCGGCTCGGTTCCGGCACTTACTCTTATCTGCCTCTGGGGCTCAAGATACTGCGGAAGATCGAGAATATTATAAGGGAAGAAATGAATAATGCAGGGGCGCAGGAAGTGCTTCTCCCGGCCATGCAGCCCGCGGAGATATGGAAAAAGACCGGCAGGCTCGAGCTCCTCAAGGAGATCATGATCTCTTATAAGGACCGGTCAGGAAAGGTCAACATCTTTGGCCCCACACACGAAGAGGTGATAACGGACCTCGTAGCCAAAGATGTAAGGAGCTATCGGGATCTCCCGAAGATACTCTACCAGATACAGACGAAATTCAGGGACGAGCCCAGGCCGCGTTTCGGCGTGCTGCGGTCAAAAGAGTTCATAATGAAAGATGCCTATAGTTTCGATGCGGACGATAAGGCCCTGGAAGGCGTTTATAAGAGGATGCACAAGGCGTATTGCAGTATCTTCGCACGATGCGGGTTGGAATATGTGGCCGTGGCAGCGGATTCGGGCTTCATGGGCGGGGACGTATCGCATGAGTTCATGGCCCCGGCGCCCTGCGGGGAGGATAAAGTTGACGGACGCCCGGCGATAGAGCTCGGACATATATTTAAACTGGGTACTAAATACTCCAAAGCGCTGGGTGCTACCTATCTGGATGAAAAGGGCCAAACCAGGGATATCATAATGGGCTGTTACGGCATAGGCGTGAACAGGATATTCGCCGCCGTAATAGAGCAGAATAATGATAAGGATGGTATAATATGGCCCGGCGAGATAGCCCCTTACAGGGTGGTTATAATACAGGTGGACCCGGCCGATGGCCAGATCAGAAAAGAATCAGAAAAGATCTACAACAGCCTGGCAGGTTCGGGCGTAGATGTCCTTCTCGATGACAGGGAAGAACGGCCGGGGATCAAGTTTAAGGACTCTGACCTTCTCGGATTCCCTTTACAGGTGATTGTCGGGAAAAAGGGCCTTAAGGATGGCAAGATCGAGCTGAAGGAGCGAAGGGGGCAGAAGCGCTCGCTGTATGCCACCAGTGAAACCCTGGAAAAGATCAAAAAACTCTTGACATGATTACGTCAATATAGTATAACTATATTACCATTTTAAATAGGAGAAAAATGGGTAGATAATTCGAGATCTACCCTTTTTTTTATGTGCTTATGGAAATAGTCGACAAGATCAGGGAAATAACAGGTAACATCTTACAGGACAAAGCGATAGAGCTTATAGAGCTCAAATACCGCCGCGAATCCGGAGGTATGGTCCTGAGATTGCTGGTGGATAAAGAGGGCGGTATTACCATGGATGAATGCACCTCTTTAAATAACGAGATAGGCAGTATTCTAGACGAAAAGGATATCATGCAGGATAAGTATACGCTGGAGGTATCATCACCGGGCCTTGACAGGCCCCTCAAGACACGGCGCGATTTTGAAAGAGTGACGGGTAAGATGATCTACCTGCATACGTATGGGCCTGTGAATGACAAAAGGGACCACGAAGGCGTTGTAATATCGGTGGATGACGAGAAGGTAACGGTCAACAATGTCGATATAAGGCTGGACAAGATAGCAAAGGCGAAGCTGAAGATCGAGATTTAGGACTAAGCGAGAAGGGATGACGAGATGAACGAAGAATTTTTAAGGATACTGGATAACATAGAGCGGGAAAAGGGTATTTCCAAAGAGGTCCTCTTCGGAGCCGTGGAGAGCGCCCTTGTGAGTGCCGCCAGGAAGGTTATAGGCAAGAAGACCGAGGATGTCTCTGTAAAAATAGACAGACAGAGCGGCCAGATAAAGGTCATAAGCGAAGGCAAAGAGATAGAATCGGGAGGGTTCGGCAGGATCGCAGCGCAGACCGCGAAACAGGTGATAATACAGAAGATACGCGAAGCGGAGCGTGATGTGATATACGATGAATTCCAGTCCAAACTCGGCGATATAATATCAGGCAGCGTGCACAGGTTTGAGAGGGGAGACATCATCGTGGACCTGGGTAAGACCGAGGCCATACTCCCCCGCAGCCAGCAGTGCCATAAAGAGAGCTATAGGCAGGGCGACAGAGTAAGGGCATATGTCCTGGATGTGAAGAAATCGCCCCGTGGCCCGCAGATAGTGATCTCAAGGACCCACCCCGGCTTTGTAAAGAAACTATTTGAGCTGGAGGTGCCGGAGATATCTGAAGGAATAGTCGAGATAAAGTCCATCTACAGAGAGGCCGGTGAGCGGACAAAGATAGCTGTTCACTCAAAAGAGGAGAAGGTTGACCCTGTCGGGGCCTGTGTAGGGATGAGAGGGAGCCGCGTCAAGAGCATAGTCAAGGAGATACACGGCGAAAGGCTCGATATTATAAGATGGAGCATGGAGATACAGGAATACGCGAAGGCTGCCTTGAGCCCGGCTGAAGTATCCAAGATAAATGTGGATCAGGACAAAAAGACCCTAGAGGTCATCGTAAATGACGACCAGCTTTCTCTGGCCATAGGAAAGCACGGCCAGAATGTGAGGATAGCTTCCAAGCTCATAGGCTGGGATATAGATATAAGGAGCGCCAAAAGGCTTAAAGAGCTGAAAGAAAGCGAAAAGACAGCAAAAAAGACAAAGGAAAAAGTCAAACCCGGAAAGAAAAAAACAGCATCTTCCATAACGGGCCTTGACGGTGTCGGCAAGAAGGCCGCTGCTACGCTTATGGATGCAGGGTTTGATACCCCCGATAAGATAAATGGGCTGAAGCTGGAAGACCTGACAAAACTGCCCGGCATAGGGAAGAAGACGGCTGAGAAAATATTGAGATCAGCTAAAGAGGGGGCGTCTAAATGAGCATCAGAGTACATACCCTGGCAAAGGAACTGGGCCTTACAAGTAAGGACCTTATAAAGAAACTCCGTGAATTGAAGGTCAGCGTAAAAGGTCATATGTCAAGCCTTGATGAAAAGACAGTAGAGATCATGCGCCGCCAGATGAAGGGCGGGAAAAAGCCTGCCCCTAAAGCCGCACCTAAGACTAAAGCCAAGGCGAAGCCCAAGGTAAAGGCGAAACCCAAGACTAAGCCTAAGGCCGAACCCGTTGAAGAAGAGAAGCCTGAGCCTGAAATCGAGCCTCGTGAAGAACTGAAGGCTGAGCCTGCAGCCGAGCCGGTTGAGATGAAGGAGCCTGAGAAGGTGCTCAAACCTCTCACGGTGAGGATACCGCTTACCGTCAAAGAGCTTTCGATAAAACTGTCTATTAAGCCAAGTGAGCTCATTACTAAGCTTATGTCCAAAGGCCACCTGGCGAGCATAAACCAGAACCTGCCTGGTGAGATAGTGACGGAGATAGCCGAGACTTACGGTTATTCCATAGAGGAGCCGCCGAGCATAGAAGACCAGATCATGAAAGAGCTGACATCCGGCGGTGAAAAGGGGACGGCCGCTGTCCGGCCACCGGTAGTTACTTTTATGGGTCATGTCGACCATGGCAAGACATCGCTTCTGGACTATATAAGGAACACGAACGTTGCGGGCAAGGAGAAAGGCGGTATCACACAGCATATCGGCGCCTACCAGGTAAAGCTCGGTAAAGGTGCTGTAACATTTCTTGATACACCGGGCCACCAGGCCTTCACGGCTATGCGCGCCAGAGGCGCTAACGCCACGGATGTTGTTGTCCTGGTAGTCGCGGCCAATGACGGGATAAAACCGCAGACCATAGAGGCTATCGACCACTCAAAAGCGGCCGGTGTCCCTATAGTCGTCGCCATAAACAAGTGTGACCTTCCCAGCGCGAATATAGACAAAGTGAAGAAGCAGCTTGCGACCCACGATCTCATGTCGGAAGACTGGGGCGGCAAGACGATAACGGTGTCCGTATCAGCCAAGACAGGAGAGGGCATAGATAATCTTCTGGAGATGCTTCTTCTTGAAGCCGAGCTTCTGGAGCTGAAGGCGGCGCCGGATGCCCATGCCAGGGGAGTGGTTATAGAGGGCAAGCTCTCAGGCGGCCGCGGCGTGGTCTCCACACTGCTGGTTAAGAACGGTACGCTGAGGACGGGAGATATGGTATTGACCGGCCTGCATTACGGCAGGATAAAGGCTATGACCGACGACAGTGGCAACAAGATAGAAGAGGCGCCTCCGTCAACGCCTGTGGAAATACTGGGGCTTTCGGGAGTTCCTCAGGCAGGAGACGAGTTTTTCGAGGTCAAGGACGAGGTCAAGGCCAGGTCACTGGCCTCTCTTAAACAGATACAACAGAAGGAAACCGCATTGGCGGGCAAGTCCAGCAGGATATCTCTGGACCAGTTGTATGAAAGCATAACCAAAGGCATACTGAAGGAGCTCAAAATAATATTGAAGGGTGATGTGGTAGGCTCAATAGAGGCGCTGGAGAGGTCGCTGGAGGACCTGAGCACCAAAGAGGTCACACTTAAGGTTATACACAGCGGCGTGGGCAACGTCACCGAATCAGATATAATGCTGGCTATAGCGTCTAACGCACTTGTGATGGGGTTCCATGTCAAGATGGAACCTAAGGCACAGGCCACGTCTGAAAAAGAGAAAGTGGACGTCAGGATATATAATATTATCTATGAGGCCATAGAGGATATAAAGGCGGCCATGGAAGGCATGCTCGAGCCTATTACAAAAGATGTATTCCTGGGGAAGGCTGAGGTGAGGCAGGCTTTTAAGGTGTCGAAGATAGGGACTATCGCGGGCTGCTATGTTACAAAAGGCAAGATCGTGCGCAACGCTAAGGCGAGGCTTATGAGGAGTAAAAAGGTGGTATTCGAAGGCAAGATAAGCTCGCTTAAGCATTTTAAGAACGATATAAAGGAAGCAAAAGAGGGTTACGAGTGCGGCATAGGCCTGGAGCGCCATAACGACATCAGGCCCGGCGACATAATCGACGTTTACATAGAAGAAAAGACGACGAGGCGGTTATGAAAAAACGAATACTTAGCGGCATGAGACCTACAGGGCCTATGCACATAGGGCATCTACTTGGTGCGCTGAACAACTGGGTGAGATTGCAGAAGGACTACGAGTGTTTTTTCATGGTAGCCGACTGGCATGCGCTGATGAGTGAATATGAAGACCCGGCGGGGATACAGACCTCTACAGTCGAGATGGTGGCGGATTGGATCGCCTGCGGCCTGGACCCGCAAAAGAGCGCCATATTTGTACAGTCCCGGGTGCCGGAGCATCTAGAACTGACCATGATATTATCATGTATAACACCGCTTTCATGGCTGGAGAGATGCCCGACATATAAAGAACAGCTAAGGGAGATGAAGAGGCGCAACCTGACTACCTATGGATTTCTGGGGTACCCGGTCCTGCAAGCGGCGGATATACTGGTATATAAGGCTGACACGGTGCCGGTAGGAGAAGACCAGGTGGCGCACCTGGAGCTTACTAGGGAGATAGCTAGGAAATTCAACGGTCTGTATAAAAAGATACTTGTGGAGCCGCAGCCGCTTCTTACCAGGACGCCGCGGATACTCGGTCTGGATAACAGGAAGATGTCCAAGAGTTACGGCAATTTCATCGCCCTGAAGGACAGCGGGCCTGATATAAAAAAGAAGGTCAGTTCCATGGTGACTGACCCGGCCAGGGTAAAGAAGTCGGATAAGGGCCACCCCGACGTATGTAATGTGTATTCTTACTATAAGATATTCGCTAAAGAGATGGTGGATGAGGCGCGCGACTGGTGTACCGGGGCCAAAAAGGGCTGCACCGAATGCAAAGCGGAACTGGCCGCGTCTATAGCGGACCGCCTTAGGGATATCCGCGATAAAAGAGAAACGCTTGCAAAAGACAGAAGCAAAATAGCCGGGATACTGGAAGAAGGCACCAAGAAAGCCCGCAGTATCACATCCAAGACCATAAAAGAAGTGAAGAGAACCGCAGGTATGATGTAATGAGCTACAAAGTAAAGCTTGAAGTCTTCGAGGGGCCGCTCGATCTCCTGCTGCATCTTATAAAGAAAGAAGAGATCGATATATATGATATCCCTATATCGAAAATAACCCAGCAGTATATCGAATACCTGGACTTTATGCAGCTTTTGGACCTTAATATCGCGGGGGAGTTCCTGGTAATGGCGGCTACGCTGATGCATATAAAGTCACGCATGCTCCTGCCGCAGCCCAAAATAGACGAGGATATCGAAGAGACGGACCCAAGAGAAGAGCTGGTGAAGCGGCTCCTGGAATACAAGAAGTTCAAGGAGGCCGCGACTGAGCTGTATCACAGGAGCAGGCAGCAGAGCAACCATTTTGCCAGAGGGGTCTCCACCGTAGATTTTAAAGAGCCCGAGGATAAGAAGGATTATTTTGAAGCCAACCTTTTCGACCTTATAAGCGCTTTCAACAAGGTGATGAAGGAGGTCCCGAAGCAGCTTTTCCATGAAGTGATAAAGGATGAATTTACCATAGAAGAGAAGATCCATGATATATTCCACCTCCTTGTAGAGGAGTCATATCTAAGTTTTTATGAGATCCTCAGAAGAGCGAAGAGCAAGCTGGAGATAATAACGACATTCCTTGCCATACTGGAGTTGATAAGGCTTAAAGAGGTGGTGGTCAGGCAGTCGAAGGTCTTCGGAGATATCAGGATAGAGAGGAACAAGGAACTTATAAAACCGCACAAGAATACTGATGAGGTAAAAGATGACGCGTGATGAAGTAAAAAGAATAGTGGAGGTCCTTTTGTTCGTAAGCGATAAGCCGCTTGCGTCGGAAAAGATAAATAATGTCCTGGAGGATTCCGACAAGGATACCATAATGTCCATAATAGAAGAGCTTAATGCCGAGTACCAGACGACCAAGCGGAGTTTCAGCATTGTGGAAGTCGCCGGGGGCTTTCAGATATTGACAGACCAGTTCTACGCGCCATGGATAAGGAGGCTGTTCCAGAAGGACAAGAAGCACAGGCTCTCCACGCCTTCTCTGGAGACGCTGGCTATTATAGCCTATAGGCAGCCGATCACTCGCGCTGAAATAGAGGCGATAAGGGGCGTGAATATAGAGGGGGTCCTTGATACGCTGACCGAAAGAGGGGTCATAAAGACGGTCGGCCGGAAGGACGTTGCCGGGAAACCTTATCTCTACGGCACGACGAACGAATTCCTTACGCATTTCGGACTTAAAGGGCTCGATAGCCTGCCCAGGCTTAACGAATATTCCGAAAAAGACATACAGCTTGGAAGGGATGAGCTGATAAAGAAAGAGACGGACGATATAGATATAGACGAATCCGAGATCTCCGCCAGGGCGCATGATTCCATAGAAGCGCGCCCTCCGGCAGGGTCCGGGGAACCTGGAATTATCATAGAAAAGGAAGTGCGCGATGAAGATGCAAAAGAAGATATTAAAGAGCTTGCGGGCGAAGATCGATAAGATCGATTCTACCCTTGTGGGGCTTCTGAACGAACGCGCTGAACTGTCAATAAAGATAGGTTCTGTAAAACAGGCCAGGAGTATAGACATATACGCGCCGGACAGGGAGAGCCAGGTGTACAAGCGTGTAATGAATATAAGCAAAGGCCCATTAAGGGACAGTACCATAAAAGCGGTCTACAGGGAGATAATGTCCGGCACATTATCGCTGGAGGGACCTATAAGAGTGGCTTATCTGGGGCC
>CAZKWI010000005.1:34173-39999 GCA_964556455.1 uncultured Planctomycetia bacterium
CACCAGGCCAGCCTGCATAAGTTCGGATCGAGTGTTTCATATATAGACTGCAGTACAATAACCGAGGTCTTCAGAGAGGTGGATAACGGAAGGGCCACTTACGGCGTTGTGCCGATAGAGAATTCCATAGAGGGGGCGGTGAACCACACCCTTGATATGTTCATAACTTATGACCTTAAAATATGTTCGGAGGTCTATCTGGAGATAGACCACCATCTGCTTTCAAAGGGCAGTATGAAGGGGATAAAGAGGATATATTCGAATCCCCAGGTTTTCGGACAATGCAGGGGCTGGATAGAGAAGAACATCCCTAAAGTATCGCTTGTGGAAGTTATGAGCACGGCGAGGGCCGCTGAGATAGCCTCCGAGAAAAATTCTGTCGCCGCTATAGGCAGCGTGCTTGCCGCTAAGGTGTATAAACTGAATGTCCTGGCGAGGTCCATAGAGGACAATGCGCATAATGTAACACGGTTCTTGGTGATATCAAAGAACCTCAACCCGAAACCTACGCGCAAAGACAAGACCTCTATAGCGTTCTCTGTTAAAGATAGGGTGGGGGCATTGCATGATATACTGGTGCCTTTCAAGAATAGTAATGTAAATCTTACGAGGATCGAGTCCCGACCTTCGAAGATGAAGGCGTGGCAGTACTACTTCTTCGTGGACATGGAAGGGCATATCGAGGCAAAAAAGGTAAAGAGGGCTATAACGAGCCTTAACAGGAACTGTAACTATCTTAAAATACTGGGATCATATCCCGCGGAAAGATGAATAAACTGACCAGGCAACACCTGAAAAAGATAAAGACATATAAGCCCGGCAAACCGATGGAGGAGCTCAAGCGTGAACTGGGGCTAAAGAGTGTTATTAAGCTCGCCTCTAACGAGAACGCTCTGGGGCCTTCAGCAGGGGTCTTGTCAGCGATAGCCAAAGCGGCAAGGACCGTCAACCGTTACCCCGACGCAAGTTCATACTATCTTAAGAGAAAGCTTGCGAAACGCTATCGGCTAAAAGCCGATAACTTTATAATAGGGAACGGCTCCGATGAGATAATCACTTTTGCCATGCGGGCCTTCCTGAAGGAGCGTGAGGAAGTAATAATAGCGAAACCGACCTTCCTTATTTACGGCATAGCGGCATCACTGGAGAAGGCCGTGATAAGATATGTTCCCCTGAAGGACCTCAGGTATGACCTTCAATCCATGAAGAAGGCGGTCACAGGAAAGACCAAGATCATTTTCATAGCGAACCCCGATAATCCTACAGGCACATATGTGACCAGGGCCGAAGTAGATGAATTCATGTCGGGCCTTAGAAAAGACATAATCGTCTTTTTCGACGAGGCGTATTATGAATTTGCATGCCAGACGAGGGATTATCCGAACAGCTTGAAGTTCCTCAAGAAGCGCAATGTTATTATTACCAGGTCCTTTTCAAAGGCATACAGCCTGGCCGGGCTGCGCATCGGTTACGGGATGGCCGGCAGCGGGATGATCGAGGCCATGAATAAGGTGAGGGAGCCTTTTAATGTGAATTCGCTAGCACAGGCAGCGGCCCTGGCCGCACTTAAGGACGACGGTTTTATACGTAAGGCAAGGGCGGTGACCGAGCAAGGCAGGGATTATTTATATACTAAACTTGCGCTCATGGGCATACCTTATGTACCCAGCGTTACCAACTTTATCCTTGTGAATGTCGGCTCAAGAGCGAACACGGCATATGATAAGCTGCTCAAGGCGGGCGTTATCGTAAGGAACATGAAGGCCTGGGGCTTGAAAGGATTTCTGCGCGTTACCATAGGCACTATGCGCCAGAACAGGATATTCATAGAGGCGTTGAGGGAGGCATTATGATCATAGTATTGAGGCCCGATGCCACTGAGAGTCAGATAAGGCATATAGTCGACAAGGTCAAGAAGCTCGGCCTTAAGCCGATGATCTCAAAGGGCACCGAAAGGACCATTATAGGCGTTATAGGCGACGAGGATGTGATAAGGGCAAAACCTCTGGAAGTCTTCCCGGGCGTCGAGAAGGTGATGTCCATACTGAAGCCGTACAAACTCGTCTCGCGCGATTTCAAGAAAGAAGACAGCATTATAGACATCGGCGGAAAAGTAAAGATCGGCGGAAAGAAGGTTATCGTCATGGCGGGTCCCTGCTCAGTAGAGAACAGAGACATACTTCTCAAGACCGCGAAGGCCGTTAAATCTGCAGGGGCCGTTATATTAAGGGGCGGCGCGTTCAAGCCCAGGAGCTCGCCTTACAGCTTCCAGGGGCTGGGAGCCGAAGGGCTTAAGCTGCTCGATGAAGCCAGACAGAAGACCGGACTTCTGATAGTGACTGAGCTGATGGATACAAAAGATGTGGATCTTGTGGTCAAATATGCAGACATCATCCAGATAGGCGCCAGGAATATGCAGAACTTCAACCTGCTCAAGGCGGTCGGCCAGACCAAGAAACCCGTGCTTCTGAAAAGGGGCATGTCTAATACTATAAAGGAATTCCTGATGTCCGCGGAATATATCCTTTCCGAAGGAAATTTCAATGTCATGCTCTGTGAGCGCGGCATACGTACATTTGAGGATTATACCAGGTTCACTTTGGATATTAACGCCGTCCCAGTGATAAAGATGCTCAGCCACCTGCCCGTAGTGGTCGACCCGTCTCATGCGACCGGTAAATGGGGGCTGGTGCCGTCAGCGGCAAAAGCGGCGGTGGCGGCCGGGTGCGACAGTATCATAGTGGAGGTCCACCCTGACCCCGAGGAGGCATTATCCGACGGTAATCAGTCGCTCCTGCCTGAAAGGTTCGATAAGATGATGAAGGAGTTGAAACCTATAGCCAAAGCTGTTGGGAGAGAGATGTGAAGAAGGTAAAGAGGATCGCGATCATAGGCGTAGGGCTGATAGGCGGGTCGATAGGCCTCGATGCCAGGCGTAAGCGCCTGGCAGCAGAAGTAGTGGGTGTGGGACATCGCAGGAGCTCCATACAAAAGGCTCTGAGATTAAAAGCGATAGACCGCGGTACGCTCGATCCTGCCAAAGGCGTATCCGGTGCGGATATAGTGATACTGGCGACACCGATCCTTCGCATGCCGGAACTTGCCAGAAAGATGGCGCCGGGACTTAAGAAGGGCTGTATCGTGACTGATGTAGGCAGCACAAAGCTTATGATAACCAGGAAGATCGAACGGGCATTGCCGAGAGGCGTATATTTTGTAGGAGGCCATCCGATGGCCGGTTCCGAAAAAAGAGGGGTTGACCTGGCAAGAAGAGACCTGTTCAAAAATTCTATCTGCATATTGACAAAGACCTTGGGTACCAACGCCGGGGCATTGAATGCTGTAAGCAGATTATGGAAGGCGCTGGGCGCCGAAATCGCAGTGCTTTCGCCAAAGACACACGACAGGATCGTTTCGGAGATAAGCCACCTGCCTCACATGCTGGCCTTTACTATGATGAACAGCGTGGACAGGCCCTCCGTCTCTTATGCCTCAGGCAGTTTCCGCGATACAACGAGGATCGCTTCCAGTGACGCCAGGATATGGAGGGATATAGCCGTATCGAACAAGGACGAGATAGCGCGGTCCATTTCAAAGTTCAAAAAACACCTGTCGAGCCTGGAAGGCATGATAAAAAAAGAGAAACTCACGGCGCTTGAGAAGATCTTTGAGCAGGCCAGGGTTAAGCGCGAATTGTTATGATAATTGCCATAGACGGCCCGGCCGGTTCGGGGAAGAGCACTGTGTCGAAGAAGGTGGCGGAAAGACTCGGCATCCTCTACGTGGACACAGGCGCGATGTACAGGGCCCTTACGCTGAAGGCAATGAACACCTCCATAAGTCTTAATGACGAGGCCGGCCTTGTGGGAATAGCACGGAGCACCACGATTGAGCTGGTCCAGAAAGAAGACAAGACCCTGTCGGTCGTTCTTGACGGTAAGGAAGTTTCCTGCCAGATAAGAACGCCGGAGCTTACGAATAATATAAAGTTCGTAGCGCGGATACCGGGCGTCAGGAGCGAGATGGTGAAGATGCAGCGCAAGATCGCCCAAAAAGGCAAAGGTGCTGTGCTAGAAGGCAGGGATATAGGAACGGTGGTATTCCCAGACGCGGAATATAAGTTCTACCTCGACGCGGAGTTCGAAGAACGCGTGAAGCGCCGCCATAAAGAGCTTGTAGAGGGCGGGGTAAGCGTGGACTTTGTCAATATAAAAGAGGATGTAAAGCGCAGGGATAAGAGCGACATGGAGAGGGCCGTGGCCCCTCTCAGGAAAGCGGAAGACGCGACCGTTATAGATACAACGAAGCTTACAATAGACAAGACCGTTGAAAAGATACTGACCCATATACAGGTTGCTCAATAAGAGAGATGATCACCAGAATATACAGCAATATCATATATTTTATATCGCGAAACCTTTTTAAGATCTGGCTTAAGCTGTTCTTTAAATTCAGTTATACGGGAAAGGCCAATATACCGAAAAGAGGCGCGTTCCTTATAGCGGCGAACCACGTAAGCTATATGGACCCCCCCGCTTTGGGCGCATGCTGCTATAGAAGGTTGTATTTTATATCCGCCGGGCATCTTTTGAAGAGTGCATTTGCGCGCTGGTGGTACACCTCGGTGGGCTGTATCATCATAAAAAAAGGCGAAGCCGACCACAGGATCATCAAGAAGATGCTGAATTACCTGAAAAGCGGCAGGCCCATAGCCATATTCCCGGAAGGCACAAGGTCCGAGGACGGGAATTACAAGGAGCCATTGACAGGTGTGGGGTTCCTGGCGTTAAAGGCGCAAGTTCCCGTAGTACCATGCATTATAAAAGGCACGGGTAAAGCCTTACCGAAGGGCGCTAAGAAATTTTCATCTACAAAAGTTTCGGTCCATATAGGCAAAAGAATAGACCCGAAGGATTTCAGCCGTAAAGGCTCAAAGAAAGAGGCTTACCGCCTCTTTTCGCAAGATGTTATGGAAAGCATAATCGAGTTGGATAAAGCGAATGAAGGTTAATGTCTCAGAGAGGATAGGCTTCTGCTTCGGAGTGAAGAAGGCCGTAGATCTCTCCCATAAGGCATTATCGGAGAATAAGAAGATATTTTCAGCCGGGCCTATCATACATAACCCGCAGGTAGTTGAGGATCTTTTAAAAAAAGGCATAACGCCTGTAGACAACCCGTCGGATATCACCGAAGGCGTGATAATAATATCATCCCACGGCGCGGGGGCAGCGTTGAAAGAGAGATCGACCGGAGGTAAGGTCAGGATAATAGACGCTACGTGCCCTTTTGTCAAGAGGATACAGGATACGGTGAAGGATTTGCGCAAGAACGACTACAGGGTGATAATAACGGGCAAGAAAACGCACCCTGAGGTAAAGGCCCTTGTAGATGTGGCAGAAGGCAGGGCAGTGGTGATCAAAGACACAAAAGAGGCCGAAGAACTGAACGCCGGCGCCGGGAAAGTAGGGGTGGTATCACAGTCAACATATTCACAAGGCGCCTTTTTCGAGATAGTATCCATGCTGCTGAAGAAACCTTTTTCAGAGATAAGGGTATTCAATACGATCTGCAGGGATGCTATAAAACGCCAGGATTCGGCAAAGCGCCTGGCGAGAAAGTCGGACGTAGTAGTGATAGTGGGCGGCAGGGAGAGCTCCAATACGCGCCGCCTGGCTGAAGTATGCAGAAAAGAAGGAAAAGATGTTTATCACATAGAACAAAAGAACGAAATAGACCAATCGTGGTTCACAGGGAAACAGACCGTGGCCGTAGCGAGCGGAGCGTCAACGCCTGACTCGGCGGTCAAGGCTGTAGTTGAGAAGATAA
>CAZKWI010000006.1:0-38730 GCA_964556455.1 uncultured Planctomycetia bacterium
CGGCTATATACAGCCCGCATGAGAATATCCTGTCGGAGGCGGCTTCAAGTATCTTGGGCGCTATGCCTGCTATATTGGGCGGTAAGGACTTCAGTATGCCTCGAAGCGTCCGGCAGAAACCGTCAGCAAGATAAGCGTCGCTGTCCATGAACACCACGTATTCTCCCCTTGAGATATTGACCCCCTGGTTTCGTGCATAAGCCGCACCCCTGTTCTTATCGTTCGCTATATAGATCACCCCGGGATACTCTCTCTGTATATAGTCAAGCGTAATATCTTTTACGCCGTTATTCACCAGAATAACCTCTGTCCCCGGAAATGCCTGGGAAAAGATAGAGCCGAGGCACCTCTCCAGATATTCGGTGTTATTGCACACAGGTATAATAAACGAGATATTCATGGTCTTATGTAAAATTATCCAGGATCATATTGAACAATCTTTCCCCCATAGACTCCAGTGAATAATTATCCTCTACGCTCTTCCGGGCATTTGCGCCCAGTCTGTCTATCTCTGAAGGCTCTTCCACCAGCCTCTCCATAGAATGTATAAACTCGTCCCTATCCGATGCAAAAAGGCCGTTCGTATTATTCTCCACAATAAACGCCGCCTCTCCTACCGGTGAAGCGACTACAGGCCTGCCCAGGGCCATATACTCAAGTAACTTAACGGGGGATTTTGAGAGGTTGAATTTTGTGCGCCCGAACAGCGGGACCAGGCCTATATCCGCCTCTTCAAGACAGGGCGGTACGTCATCCGGCTCCAGCCATTCCATATATCTCACGCCCGGCGCATCCTCCCTCTTAAGCACGCTTTTCAGCCTGTCGCCGAACATACCGTCCCCCCTTATCAGCAATTCGATATGGTCATATTTTTCTCTTAAGGTCCGGAAGCAATCCGTGAGGAATGCGACATGGTCGACTATCTCCGGTCTGTTGACCGAACCATGCCAGGAGAAGACTATTTTTTCCCGCGGTTCTCTTTTTTTGAACCTGAACTTACTGAGATCTATTCCGGTCGGAATATAATATACGTTCTCGTTGAACCCTGAAAGATATTCTTTAAGATAATGGCTGGCCGCAATGCAGGCCCTGCTTTTCCCGGCGGCAAAGCGCATCAGTCTTTCCGCTTTGGATTTCGGGAATATCCTGAGGTAACTTCCGGTATCGTCCCTTGCCTCCCAATCGTCCACGTCAAATATGAAAGGCGCCTCCTTGACCCTGGAGGCCAAAATACCCGGTACCGCATGATAATTCAAACGGTTTATTATAAAGACAGGGCGGTCATTGCGAATGAGGTGTTTAAAGCCTTTGCCGGCCAAAAGCGTCTTTTCCCAAACGGAAAAATCGGCTTCGTTATCCCCGGCTTTTGCCCCGAAGTGGTCGGCGAATGAAAGGACGCCGGTATCCAGCCCCCTTATCCTCAACTGGTCCGAGAAACCGTAGGAGCGTATCCTGGCTCCAGGCTGCCTGTACCCCTCGCGGGTAACAAAGACGAATTTCATCTCAACACCTTATTATAAGCCGACATGATGGAATTTGATGTGAAATCCCAGTTATATTTATTCTCAGCCCTGCGTCTGGCAAAGACCGCCAGGTTCTCCCGCAATTCTCTGTCCCGGAGCAGAAGTGATACCTTCTCCGCCAGTTCCATATGATCGCCCGGGCGGACCAGGACACTCACTCCCCCGGCCATCTTTCTCACCTCGCCTATATTGCTCGCGACGATCGGCTTGCCGGAAGCCAGGTACTCGACTATCTTGAGCGGACTCTTGCAGCGCGTCACTTCCGTATCTTCAAAAGGGGCTACGCAAACCGTAGCAGAAGCTATATAATGTGGGATCTCATCGTGCGGAACGGATCCTGTGAATATGACACTGTCATCAAGCCCGAGGTCAGATGTCAGCCTTTTTAATCCATGCTCCAGAAACCCCTCGCCGACTATCATAAAGACCGCGCCCGGCCTTTCATGCACTACTATATTGGCCGCTCTTATAAAAAGATCCACGTACTGCGCCCCGTGCAGCTGGCCTATATATAGCACCAGTTCGCCGGTGATGTTATATTTCTCCCTGACGCGGCCCCCTCTTAGTCCGGGTCTGAATTTATCGATATCCGCGCCGACAGGGCTGTCAAATATGTATTCATCTTTAATCCCGAAACCGCGCGCCAGCTCCTTCAGGCGGCCGCTTGCGCAGGAGATAGAATCCGCCAGGACAGGCAGCCATCTCTCAAGCACCTTGAAAGAGGCCCCTATGAAGTGCGAATGGACGGCGTTCCCACACGACTCATACCATATCTTCTCTTCCCAGTCATCCCAGTCGTAATGAAAGGGCTTGCCGGCAATGTACGCCGCTATAACCGTAGGGATCGAAGCATAGTGGTGGCACTTCTGCAGATGCACTACATCCGCCCATCTGGACAGCCCTGTCAGTTTCCTTGTATTCCTGACAAAAGACCGCGGAGAAGGCATTCTGTCGAGCGGGATGAATTCCACGCCGCCTATCTTGCGAAGAGCGTGCTTTTCGTTGATCACCATGGGAAAATAACATACCTTCACCCTGTGGCCTTTTTTCGCAAAATTCCCGGCTATGGCCTTTATCCTTATGGTCCAGGGTTCGGAGGAGTGAAATACGTCATGCGGGTGGACCATCAGTATATTCATAATAACCTGACCATCATTTCTCTATCACGAAATTTCCCAGCACCAGGCAATCGATGCCGCTTCTTTTAAAAGTGCTGTACGCGTCCTGCGGCGAATCCACGATAGGCTCGCCTTTCAGGTTGAACGACGTATTTACAAGCGCCGGGACATGCGTCTTCTTATTGAAACGTTCGATCAGTTTGTAATATAAAGGATTTGTATCTTTATAGACCGCCTGTATCCTGGAAGTGCCGTCAACATGCGTCGCGGCCGGTATAAGGCCGTGCTTGACCGGGAGGGTATACAACATAAACCTGAAGGGATACTCTCTCTTTATGCCGTCGATATCAAATATCCTGTCCAGGTGCTCATATAAGACCGAGGGGGCAAATGGCCTGAATAGCTCGCGGAATTTTATCTTCACGTTTATCGTGTCTTTCATCTTAGGGTTTCGGGGATCTGCCAGTATAGAGCGGTTTCCCAGGGCGCGCGGCCCCCATTCTGACCTGCCCTGGAACCATCCTACTATCTTCTGGCCGGCTATAGCCTCCGCAACATAATCCAAAAGCCTGTTTTCGGCGTCAAATTCTTTATAGCTTATATTATTACTTCTCAAAAAGTCCTTTATGTCGCCGCTGACATAGTCCTTCCCCCAGTAAGCGTGATCGAGGACGAACTTTCTAGGCTTGCCAAGAAGGCAGTGCCATACATACAAAGCCGCTCCGAGAGCGCAGCCGTTATCCCCAGCGGCCGGCTGCACATAGATCTCCTCAAAGGGCGTCTCGTTAAGTATCCTGTAATTCGCAACACAATTCAGGGCCACGCCCCCCGCCATGCAGAGTTTTTTGAGCTTCGTCTTACGGTAAAGGTGGTTCGCCATCTTTATTAAAATATCCTCCGTCACCTTCTGAATGCTTGCGGCGATATCGGCATAGAATTTACTACTCTCCACCTCGTCGTCTGTAACCGGCGGGCCGTCAAAGGCCAGGTCCTTATCCGGCGCGAACCGGCTGTCTGGCCTGCGCGGTTCGCCGAAGAGCCTGACGAACTTGTCGCTGTAGCTGTGCTTCGTGGAATAATGATAGGTGAAATACTCCATATTGAGCCTGAAACTCGCATCCGGGTTCATCTTTATCAGCTTATAAACCTTATCCGTATACTTCGGCTCGCCGAAGGCGCTCATTCCCATCACTTTATACTCACCGTTATTGACCTTAAAGCCCAGAAATGCGGTAAAGGCCGAATACAAAAGGCCTATGGAATGAGGAAAATCTATCTGGCTTAATATCCTGATCTCATTTCCGCCCTTTCCTTCCCAGTCCGCCTTTGCGATCCCTAGCGTAGTGGTACCCCACTCACCCACCCCGTCCACGGTCAAAAGAGCGGCCTCCTTAAACGGCGACGAGAAGAACGAACCTGCCGCGTGTGAAAAATGGTGGCCCGAAAAGAGCACCTTTTTGCCTTCTATGTTCAGCATTTCGCATATGGTCGCCTTTATCCACAGCTTGTCCTTGAGCCAGTTTATCGCCACCTCTCTGAAAAGGCCGTAAGACCTGGGGTAAGTCGAGACTATCGTCCTTATGATCCTTTCAAATTTAACAAAAGGCTTTTCATGAAAGACGACAAGATCGATATTCTTCTCCCCTATGCCCTCATGCTCAAGACAGAATCTTATGGCATTGATGGGAAATGAGGGATCGTGCTTTACCCTGGTGAACCTCTCTTCCTGAGCCGCGGCTGCCAGTCGGCCGTCCTTCAAAAGACAGGCCGCTGAATCATGATAGTAGCAGCTTATACCCAGTATGTACATAGATCATTGTCCTTTCAAATCATAATGTGGTGCCTGAGGCCGCTTTCCGGAAACATTCTTTGAGTATGGCATCCGCTATATTCTGGGCGAGGAGCCTGTTGCCCTTTTCCGTGCAGTGGCCGAAATCCCCGCCGAAATTATCTATAAAATATTCAAAATAGCCTTCTTTTTTTACAGCTGTTTTGAATATCTGCTCGTTATCGACAAAAATAATATTATCATGCGTCTCAAAAACACTCCTTAACTGCGTAATGCTTCGCATTGGGTATTGGACGCATACCAGCTTGATATTTTTCTTATCTGCAATGTCTTTTATCCTGCGATAGTTATGCCAAAAAGCCGGAATGAAAAAATCACGGTTCAACAACCTGATCTTTTCAGCATACTTGCGGGCCAACTGCTCATTCCCGTTAATGTCATAATAGCAGGCCAGGAAAGCTATCGCCCTGTTCTCATCCGGCTTCAATTCCACGATCTTTTCATACAGCTCTGCCATCTTCGCATGTTCCGTAGGCAGATAGTTGGCATAAGTCTGTGACAGCCAGAAATACGCATTTACGTTCCCGGGATCCACCTCGATAGCCTTTTCCGCCATCTTAATAGCTTCTTCAACCGTTCCTTTTCCCAGGTGCGACCATGCCGCTTTCATATAGTCAGAGTATTCTTTTTTTCCTGCCTCTGCGACACCAGCTATATCATCTATAGCCTCTTTTGGATGCCGAAAAGATGCCGTTTTGGCCCGGGGTACCATACTGGTCTTTAAAATACTCAATAATCTATACAATTTAAAGGATTTTAGGAATGCTTCCAGCTTTGTATCAACAGCCTTTTTTCTATACGGCATCAGGTATGCGTCATTAATGCCTATCATCGCAACGATGATGTCGGGATCATATCTCTCTAGATCATTCTCGAGTTGCGTCAATATATAAGGCGTGCGAATACCCGGCTTCCCGGTATTGATAACGCTGAATTTTATGCCTGCGCCGTACTTGTTCAAAATATCGTCAAGCTGACTGGGATAGCAGTTTTGGCCGCCTTCCTCAAAAGCTGTGGTGGACTCACCTATACATAAAATGCGGCATGCGCCCTTTTCCCTGATAGCGCGCGCATTCCTGTAGTCCTGTATAGACAACAATACAAACTGGGACGCCCGCATTCCAAGCTCGAGAGCTATTATGCATGCCAGCATGCCGAACGCTATTAGGACTGTCTTTTGTAAGCCGGATGTCTTATTCATATATTATTGTCCCTTCAAAAAATCGGATACGTTATCGACCTCGGCCGCATCCTTCCAGCGCGGTTCGGCCTTTATGCCCAAATGGTCCCTGAAGAGCCTGAAAAACATGCCGAAAGGTGTGATAAATATAAAATATGAAACTACGAGCAGTGCCCTGATAATGAGATCTATCAGGTTTTCAGCGAATCTTCTCAGGGTCCTGGCTATCTTCAATAACAGCTTCATGTCATCTCCTAGAACAAAGCGTAAATAAAGGGCACCACCGCCGAAGACTGGGCAAAACATATGATTATTCCCAGGAGCACGAATACGATGACTATCGGCATCATCCACCACATCTTATTCTCCCACAAGAACAAGCCCAGGTCCTTTAAAACGGCCGATCTGAGTGATACTTTCTTAAAAAATTTTTTCATCGCTGGTCTCCGTTCCGCTTTTTATAAAACCGGCCCTTGTAAAGTAGTCGTATATCTCTTCCGCCACGAGCCTGTGTCCCTCCCCGCTCAAATGCCAGTCGTCGGGAAGGAGCCCTCTCTTTTTTGCATTGCCGATCTTAGCGTCAAAACAGGTGTTAAGGTTCAGATAAGGTATTCTGTTTTTTTCCAAAAGCGACTCCACGTTTCTTATTATTTCCTTATACATCCGGTCTTCGGCGATCGGCATGAATATAAAAACCTGCCTGAAATTGTGCTTATCGGATAACGCCTTCAATTCCTCGAGAAGACCGTCGATCTCGCCTTCGTCCAGTAAAAGCGTCTCACCGAACGCCTGCCCGAAATTCGCCTGCTCGGTGCCCGAAAGCATGTATTTTATATACCTGTACAGGTTTGAGCGATAGAGCAACTTTTCTAACCTGTTCTTATTCTTATAAAACCCCTTGTAAAAACTATTCTTTTGGGCTTCGGCCAGCTTTTCGCTTATCGCCTGTGCTTCCACTGAGCATAAATGGAAATCATTATAACAAATACCCCATACCACGTAGTCAGGCTTAAACCTTAGCCCCAGGGTCTTCAGGTATTCTACTTCCTGGATAAAACTGTATCCCGGCACGCCGAGATTTATAACTTCATATCCGTCTCCCAGGTTTGAATCCATGATCTCGGTAAACCTGTCCCTGGGGTCGATCCAACGCAGGGCCTCTACTACTGAATCTCCCATTACGACTATCCTTTGAGCCCGCCCCTTCCTGAACCGGAATTCCCTCCCTCGGTGCCCGTAGGCGTTCTGCACGTTCACGTTGGGTTTGGGCACGTAGATCAGCTTGCTGTTAAAAGACAGCTCGTAGCATTCCTCTCTGCCGTCCGGCTGAAACAGGTTTATCTGGTGAAACACAGGCGCCGGCTTTAAAACAGCAAGTACGGATTCGACAAATGCCAGACTGATGATCACAGAAAAAACTGACAGGCTTATTTTGATCATCATTTTATGTGGAGCCTTCATAACCTCACCGATCCGTTCACTCCGTCTGCTTTGCGGCCGTCGTAAAAATATTCTTCTCTGCGCTCCCCGCATGGCGTGATAAAAAATCTCCTGTAATATCGGCTATATAATCCAGGTGTTTGGCTTCCAGATCCTGGTGTATGCCTATATGCAGCCCGTTGTGCCCTATGTATTCGGCGGCCGGGAATTGTCCCGGCTTATATCCCAGATATTCAAACCCGGGGCACTGGGTAGGCATTGACAAGAACAGGGTGCGCGTTTCAACGCCGCTTGCCTCCAGGAAATGCGAGAATTCATCCCTGGAGAACCAGGCCTTCTTATCGAGTATTATGGGAAAAGCGTGCGGTCCGATCTTTTCATCGGCATCTTCGGCAATGGTGAAAAGATGCGGCCTGAACTTTTTAAAAAGTTCTTTTATATAGAGCAGGTTTTCCCGCCTTTTTTCCAATATCCGGCTGTAGTTGTCGAGGCTGCCCAGACCGACCGCCGCTTCCAGCTCGTTCATCTTGCTGGAGAACCCGATACGCTCGAACATAAATCTTATATCGCCGTTCCGGCCGCGCGTGAACCTCTCTCTGCAGTATCCCGATCTTATATTCAATACACAGCTTTTGCATTTGCAGGCCCTGCCGTGGGATCTCAGGGACCTGAGGATCCCGGCGAAATCTTTATTATCCGTCACAGCCATGCCGCCTTCTACGCTCGTTATCATGTGCGCCACGTAAAGGCTGAACGCCGCCATATCGCCGATCGTGCCCGCTGGCTTCCCCTTATAACTGGTCCCGTATGCCTCTGCGGCATCCTCTATTACAAAAAGGTCATATCTTTCAGCCAGTTCGTTTATAGGGTCCATGCCGGCGGGTTTCCCCATGAGATGGACAGGCACTATAGCCTTTGTCTCCGGGGTAACGGCCTCTTCCAGCCTGTCGACGTCGATATTGAGCGTTTCCGGCTTAACATCGACGAAGACCGGTTTATAGCCGGCCTGCAGAACTGCGTTTCCCGTAGCTACGAAAGATAACGCCGGCACTATGACCTCCGCGCCGCGCTTTACACCGAAATCCCGCATTACCGCAAGCGCCAGGGTAAGCGCGTCTGTGCCGCTTGAGACGGCGACAGCCTCTTTTACGCCCAGCACATCCGCAAATGCCTCTTCGAATTCCCTTACATACCTGCCGCCTGAAACCCTGTTTGAAGCCAGGGCCTTACTTATCAGGTCCCTGGATCTTTCGCTTATCGACAACGTCCCGAAAGGGATCTTCATCTATCTACCAGCCTTCCTGTCTAACACGACATTCGTTATTGATCAACCGTAATAAATTATCTGGCTGCCTTCGTTCTCAAAAGAAAAACCGACTTCCAGGAATTTATTCAGCGCGTTTTTCACTTTCTTCCGCCTGGCGGGCGGAACAAAAAAGAGCATAAAACCTCCGCCGCCGGCCCCGAGCAGCTTTCCTCCGATAGCCCCGGCCCTCATTGCGCTGTTGTAAAGTACGTCTACCGCCGGGTTGGATATCTTCTCCGATAGGCTTTTTTTGAACTTCCAGCTTTCGCTTAGAAGACGGCCGAAACCCCCGATATCCTTTTCGCTGTTAAGTATATCGACAGCCTCGTCCACCATATCCTGCATCACGGTCAACTCCGCTTGTTTTTTGCGCGTGTTCTTTATCTGCTCTCCGGCTATCCGGCTGGCGTAACGGGACACCCCCGTATAGACCAGCATCAGGTTATCCTGTAAAAGCCTGATCCTTTCCTTTTTTATGGTCATGGGCTCCACCCTGAATACACCTTCCTCATTGAAACTTATCTTATTGAGCCCCCCGAAAGCCACGGCCACCTGGTCCTGCGACCCGACGTTCTCTTTCAGTATATTCCTTTCTATATGGATGGCCTCGCTGGCCAGCCGCGCCTTGGGTACGATGCCCCCTTTGAGGGCATACAGTGAATGGAGGAGCCCTACCGTGAACGAGGAGCTTGAGCCCAGTCCCGAGCGGGCCGGGAGATCCCCGTCGTGGTGGATCTCCACGCCCTTATCTATATTGCAGAATTCCAGCAGCGCCTTCGCCGAGGGGTGCCTGATCTCTTTCAGGTTCTTCACGTCCTCTATCTTCGAATAAACTATCCTGTGCACATGGTCGAAAAAAGGCGGCAGGTAGCGCAGTGTGATATAACAATATTTATCGATAGTGGTGGACAGCACCGATCCGCCGTTCTTCTTATACCATGCGGGGTAATCAGTCCCGCCTCCGAAAAAGGATATCCTGAAAGGCGTTTTGCTGATAAGCATGATCAGCCTCCTGTATTTATCGCATCTTCCCGCCAAAGGACGGCCAGGCTGCCTCTATAAAATGCCGGGCGCATCAGGCGAATTTTCTCTGTATCTTATAACCCATCATCTTTCTTATGTGCTCTGCCGATTCAACGCCGAATTTATCCGCTATCATCTTCTGATAACGTGGGTCCCCGTAATATTCGTTAAAGGCGTCGTCCCTGAAACGCAGGACCTCGTCCGCCTGGAGATGTTTAGTGCGCATGGCGAGCGTTTCCTCGTTCAGTTGCGAGTATCCGGCCCAGTTATCCGACGGGGAAAAGCCGTCCTTTTTGAGTTCATCATACAGCCGCGATCCCGGATAGGCCATCGTTACGTAAAAATTCGCGTATTCACAGTTCAGCTTTTTTGCAAGGGCCAGCGTCTCGCGCATAGTGGCAAGGTCGTCTTCGGGCAGTCCGAACATGAAGTTCCCTATTATATTGATCCCGGCAGCGCGCGTCATGTCTATTGTTTCTGTTATGTTTTTGCTGTCGAACCTCCCTTTGGACACCCCCTTACGGACTTCCTTATTCGCGGATTCTATCCCGTAACACAGCCACCTTATGCCGGCGGCTCTCATTCTCTTTAGGACAGCCTCGCTGACCGTATCTATCCTCGCGTAGGCCCATATGTTCAGATCGTACCCTCGTCCGATGAGCAGGTCGCATAACTTCATGATACGCCCCTTGTTCAGTATAAAGAGCTCGTCCAGTATCTTTATATTCCGTACATTATGTTCCCGGACTAAAAGGTCTATCTCCCCTATTACATTTTCGGGGCTGCGGTAACGAATGCCGGGCCTGCCGTTATACAAGGCGCGGATATTGCAGTAAGCGCAATCATAAGGGCACCCCAGACTGGTATATATTGCGGCGTAAGGCGCCCTTCTGTCGAGCTGCCCGAAGCAATGCCAGTTGTGCGCCCTGTATCTGGACATCGGTAAAAGGTCCCAGGCCGCAAAAGGCAGGCTGTCGAGGTCTTTGGCCATCTTCCCCCAGCCGTTCGAAACAACCCTGCCGTCACGCATATACCAGAGTCCTTCTATTGAAAAGTTATCATCCGTACCGCCTGAACTCAACATCTCTAAAAGGGCCGTTATCGTGTAAAAACACTCCCCACGCAGCACAAAATCCACTCCTTCCTCCCTCAGCGTCCTTTCGGGAAGCGCGGACGGGTGCAGGCCGTACAGCGCGATCTTTGACACAGCAGAGCTGCCGCGGAGGAGCCGGATAAGGTCCCTTACGGCGGGCATTTTCGGCGTGGAAGACGCCGACGGGTTGGCCCCCAACGCCCCTATGGCCAGAAGAAGCGGGCGTTGGCCTCTTATTCTTTCGGCCGTATCTTCCGGGCTCAGGTTTTCGGCGTCTGCGTCTATTATCCCCGCAGAATATCCTCTTTCGCGCGCAAATGAAGCTATAAGGGCGCTCCAGACCGGAGGCTCTACGGCTGAAAGCGATGCGGACAGCTTTCCGTAAGTCCTCTTTTTGTTATTGGGGTTCACCAGTAAAAGGTCGATATCTGACATAGATCAAATGCCCCTAAGCGTTGGAAAATTCTTTCTGCTTTATTATGCGGTAGCCTTTTATCAATTCGGCTATGCCATGGTCAAGAGAAAAATCGGGCCTGAATCCGGTCTTTTCCATCTTTTCATTGCTTACTATATAGTTCCTCTTGTCAGGGTCCTCCCCGACCTTCGCTTCTATGAAATAAAATTCCGGTATCCTTTTCTTTATCGCCCCGCACAGCTCCCATTTACTCAAATTGGCGTCGCTCAGACCGACATTGTACGGCTGGTCCTTTATAATGTCGAAATTGTCCAGGGCGTGGATAAGCGCCTTTGCCGCGTCGCGTACGTGCAGGTAATTTCTTTTAAAATGGGCCTGGAAGAGGACTATAAAACGGTCGTTCACCGCGCGGTATACGAAATCGTTCACCAGAAGATCAAGCCGCATGCGCGGACTCGCGCCGAAGGTCGTGGCAAGCCGCAGGGTAACGGAATTTCCGGCATTGAGGAGCATCTCCTCGGCCTCTACCTTCAGTTTTCCGTAGAGGGATACGGGCCTGAGCGGGGTATCTTCCGTGCAATATATACTGTCACTGCCTATGCCGTATCCGCTATTGGTGGTAGGGTATATTATTCTCTGACCCTCACCTTTTAAATCGACTATCATCTTAAGCGCGTCTATTATAATAGATCTTCCCAGGAAAGGGTCGTTATCGCACGCTGGCGCGCCTGTAAGGCATGCCAGCGGCATTATCATATCCGTGTCTTTCATCTGTTCCGATACTAGGTCTTTATTTCTGGCATCGCCGCAGATCATGGTAAAATTCTTATTGTGGCAGCAGTCCAGGAGAGAGGGCTGCCTGTACATAAGATTGTCTATCACCGCCACCTTGTGCCCGTCTTTCAAAAGCCTGGGTACAAGCACCGATCCGATATAACCCGCGCCGCCCGTGACCAATATCTTCATAAAAGGTTCTCCTTATACCAGCCGTAAGTGCTGTCTATGCCTTCCTTAATGCCGACCCTGGCATTCCATCCCATAGCTTTTATCTTGCCGCTGTCCAAAAGTTTTCTCGGGGCGCCTTCGGGGCGTGAGGGATCAAACCCTACCTCACCGTCAAAACCGACCGTCTCCTTGATCATGCCCGCCAGCTCGCGGACTGAAAGGTCTTTACCGCAGCCTATATTTATTATATCCGGACTGTCATAATTATTCATCAAAAATATACACGCATCGACCGCGTCTTCAACATATATGAACTCGCGGCGCGCGCTTCCCGTGCCCCATACATCTACCCTCTTTTTACCGTTCATCTTCGCATCATGAAAGCGCCTGATAAGAGCGGGCAGGACATGCGCGGTTTCAGGGTCGAAATCGTCATTCGGGCCGTATATGGTAGCCGGCACGCATGATATAAACCTCGACCCGTACTGCCGGTAAAAGGCCTGGCATAGTTTTATCCCGGATATCTTGCTTAGCGCGTAAGGCTCGCTCGTTTCCTCCAGGGGGCCGGAAAGAAGGTCGTCTTCCCTTATGGGTCGGCTGCGGTCCCGGGGATATATGCACGTACTGGCAAAGAACAAAAGCTTCTTCACCCCCGCGGCATGGGAGGCGCGTATCACATTGTTCTGCACCTGCAGGTTCATGTAAATAAAGTCTGCCGGGCGGTCCTTATTCGCATTAATGCCTCCGGATCTAACATAGGTAAGAAAGATATATTCCGGTCTCTCTTTTTCAAAGAATCGCGGCAGGCCGTCCGGGTCTCCCGGGTCGATCCCGCAATGCGTGTCTGTTAAGGCGCATGTGAAATTGCGCGCCTTCAGGTATCCGGCTATACCGGCGGCTATGGCGCTATTTCCGCCTATAATGAATATCCTCGAGTTCTTTTTCATTCGTTCGTCCTGTTCGTTTGGCCCAGTCCAGCACAGTCTTATGTATGCCTTGCACATCCAGGCCGTGCTGGGACTGGATATTTTCTCTGCCTCCGTAAGTATAGCAGTATTTATCATGAATGCCGATGCGCTTGACCGGTATGCTGCATTCGTTATCAGCCAAGATCTCGGTGACCGCGGAACCTACACCTCCGGCCCTAAGATGCTCTTCAAGCGTCACTATCTTTCTGGATTTCCTGACATTCTCCAGAAGAATGCTCTTGTTGATGGGCTTCAGCCTGTACAGGTCTATTACGCCGGCGCCGATCGAATCCCGCTCCAGCCTCCTAGAACATTCAAGCGCGTAATGAACCATATTCCCGGTGGCGACGATACACACATCCCTGCCTTCTCTCAAACAGGAAAGGCCGTCCGAAAAATCGTATTTTTTGTCGTATATCGGCTCGAATACTTTCCTGTCAAGCCTGATATAACAGGGGCCCGGGATATCGCATGCCATGCCGGCGAAGGCCCCGGTCATAACACTGTCCGAAGGGCTCAATATCGTGAGGTTCGGCAGCGCGCGCATTATGGTTACATCCTCTGTACAATGATGCGTGGGGCCTGACTCATCATAGCTGAATCCCGCGCCTACGCCCACTATATTGACCCCTATATTCATGAGGGACAGGTCCACCTTCAGCATCTCGTAACACCTGGAGGTGACAAAAGGCATTATAGCGTATATAAAGACTTTTTTACCGCACAGCGCAAGGCCTGTAGCTACGGTTACCATATTAGCTTCAGCTATACCCACATTGACAAACTGGCTCTTCAGGTCGGCCCTGAACTTGTCGAGGCCGGGTGCGCCCATATCGGCGCTTATGACAACGATATTGCTGTCTCTTTGGGCGAGCGTATACAGTTTGTTGAAGAACGAGTCTCTCATCGAAATATTATTTGTCATATTCACCTCTTCCCGGCCAGTTCTTTTTTAGCGACAAGCGCCTCATCCCCAGCCGGCGCCAGACCGTGCCAGAAACGTTTGTTCTCCAAAAATGATACGCCTTTGCCTTTGACGGTGTCGGCTATAATGACCGCAGGCCTGCCGGATGTATCTGAGCGTATTTCTTCAAAAGCCGAGAATATATCCTTAAAGGAATGGCCGTCGATGTTGACCGCCTTCCAACCAAAAGATCTCCATTTTTCGTCAAGCGGGTTCAATTGCACAATCTCTTCCGTAAAGCCGGTCACGCAGAGTTTATTGCGGTCAACGATGGCAGTAAGGTTGTTGAGTTTATGATGGCCGGCGAACATCGCTGACTCCCAGACCGATCCCTCGTGGCACTCGCCGTCTCCCAAGAGCGTGATCGTGTTGAAAGGCCTGTTGTCCATCCTTGCCGCCAAGGCTATCCCTGCGGCGATCCCGAGGCCGTGGCCCAGCGACCCCGATGTTATTTCAACGCCGGGTACGTCATTCTGAAGGTGCACCCCGAAGATGCCGTCTGCCCGGCAGAACCTTCCGAGCTCGTCCTCCGGGAAAAATCCCACATCGGCCAATACTGCATACAGGAGGGGGCTCGCCTGTCCTTTGCTCAAGATAAATCTGTCGCGCTCTTCCCACCCGGGCCTCGAAGGATCATAACGCAAAATGCCGCCATAGTAAAGGGCCGTAAGGATCTCCACGCAGGAAAATGATGAGGTGACATGGCCCGTCTTCGCCTTTACGCACATATCCAGTACCTGGTTGCGCATGTAATTGGATTTTTTCTCGAGTGCCTTTATATCGTTTTTCATATCATGCCCTTCCGGTTCAGATCTCTGTTCCAATACCACCGGATACATGCTTCAGCACGGTCTCGGCTATATTATCCGCGAGGATCCTGTTGCCATCCCGCGTGCAATGGCCGAAATCACCGGCGAAGCTGTCCGTGAAATATGTTTCATATCCTTTCTCATCCACCGCTTCCTTGAATATCTTTTCGTTATCGATAAAAATAGTGTCGTTGTATGGTTCGAGCATCCTCTTAAGCGGCTCCAAGCTGCGCATAGGGTACTGCACGCATACAAGCGGGACCCCTCTTTTCTTAAGGGTCCTTCTTATTTCGCGGTAGTTGTGCCGCGTTTCGATTTTGTAGAATCTTAATCTAAAGCCTTCGGCTTTTGCCTCGAATATATCCGCTTTTTTGTATTCACCTATCATTCTGTAATAACGGGACAGAAAACTCAAGGCCCTGTCCGCATGCGGATCTATTTCCGCCAGTTCTTTAAACACCATTGCCGCGCTTTCGGTACTGTCGTAGTTGTTATACATAGCTGCTAGCTGCATATAATGGAACGAATTACGCGGATTTACGCTGATCGCTTTTTTATAGGCGTCTACAGCTTCATCAAACCTGTCCTGAGACCAAAGACATCCGCCAAGGTAACTGTAGGCCATGTCTTTATGCGGGGCCACGCTAATGCTTTCTCTGAACAGCGATTCCGCCTTATTGATATCTCCCAGCCTGTTATGATAAAGCAGGCCCAGAAAATTATAGGCCTCCGGCCTTTCAGGAGCCGCAAAAATAGCCTTTCGCAAAACCTTCGAAGCCCTTTCGTACATATCGTGCCCTGCATAATCACGGCTTAAATCCAGATATCCGCGGTAGGGCACCCTGCCTCCGGCCATCTCTATATATTTTCCCTGCATGATCCTGAACAACTTATATGTACTCAAAGAAGCCAGGAACCGCTTTCTTTTTCGCGGCGAGTCCACGCCATACGGCAGCATATCCCCGGCGTCATTGATGCCTATCATCGCGATAACCACATCAGGGTCGTATCTGTTCAGATTGGCTTCCAGCTGATCCAGTATCTTTGTGGTAGTTGTGGCTGGGATGCCTTTATTTATAACACTAAAACCGGGCAAAGAACCCTTTTTGAGGTTCAGGATCTCCTGGAGTTGGCTGGGATAGCAGTCATCTCCATGCAGGGCCGTGGTAGACTCCCCTATGCACATAATGCGGTAGTTCTCTTTCTGCCGCAGCGCGTATATGTTCTTAGCCTCGCGGACCGATAAGGCCAAAAATCCGCATATCCGCAAGGACACCTCGAGCAGAAGAAGACTAAAGAATAATCCCCCTATGACCATCGACACCCTGGTCCATAATGGGATCCTTCCTGCTCTTCTCATGTCTTTGTCCAACATATAGTTGTCATATCCGGTTCAATTTCATATTTCCGTGCGGCCGAATACCTGTTTCAGCACGGTTTTGGCTATATTCTCAGCCAGGAGCCTGTTGCCTTTTTTGGTGCAATGGCCGAAGTGGCTGGCAAATTTGTCAGTAAAGTATTCTTCGTAATTACCCTCTTCAAGGGCCTTCTCGAATATACCCTTATTGTCTATTATCGGGATATCCTCGTGCCCATTTAAGATATCCTTCAGGTCTTCTGCTTTAGAAAGGGCGTACTGCGCGCATATCATCTCTATCCCTTTGGCTTTAGCGGTCGTTATGACCGTGTCATATGCCCAGGCCTTGCCTGAATTCTGGATATTTTCTATGGCCCTGGCTTTCCTGAAATATCTTTCTGCCATCTCCTTCTTTCCCGCTGCTTCATAGCAATTCGCCATCTTGTCATATAGCCAGAAAAAATCCCCCGCCATATCCAGATTTCTTTGCAACGCCTCCTCTGCCTCGGAGAACTTATCCTGTCTGCAGTAGACATCTGACAATACTGCGCGGACGCTTATATCTTCAGGCCTATCCTCCAGGTAGCCGATTATGATCTCCTCGGCTCTCTCATAATGCCCCCTCTGAGCATAGGACTCTCCCAGCCCCAGACAGGCAACGGCATTGCCCGGGTTCATATGCATAGCCTTGCGAAAAAGAACCTCTGCCTGCGCATATTCTCCGCGCTCCATGAGAAAGAACCCGGAACTTATATACGCCTCCTCCTTCTCTATATTCCGCGGTGCTCTATGGCTATCTGTGGTATTTTTCTGCGGACCGTTGTCAAATGGGCCGTTCATCATATTTTTAATGTATTTGTTCTCAGCTATGTGCAGCCGTAACAGTTTTGCGAGCTTATAGGTCTTAAAAGAGGTAATAAAAAACCTTACTCTGGTAGCAAAGAGACCTGCGGATGATATTGTATAATCCCCGCCGTCATTTACCCCCATCATCGTGATTATCATATGGGGCCTGTATTTCTCTATATTTTCCTCCAGGGCAAACGCGATATCAAGAGTATAGGTGCCCGGCACCCCTTTATTTATAACGCTGAACTTCACACCTTCGCCTCTCTGGTTCAATATCTCCTCCAGCTGGCTCGGGTATGAGTCTTCACCGCCCAGTGCGGTCGTGGATTCTCCGAGGCACATGATGCGGTAAGCGTCTTTCTGTTCAAGGCGGCCTGTATTCCTGCGTTCCTGTATAAAGAGAAAAATAGAACCGCCCATCCTCAGGCCCGCCTCAAGCACGACCAGGCAAATGACAAGGCCCAGCGCCAAAAGGCATAGTTTTTCGCCGGTAGAAGTTTTACGTTTAAGCTTAGATCTCATTTTATCTCCAGACAAACAATTCCCTTATGACCTCGAACATATATGCCGAACCCCATTGGATTATCTTAAGCTTTCTTTCCCCGCCTATGCGTACCGGCTCGTCGCCCGGGATATCGGCGCAATTCAACTTCTTCTTTGCGGCCCTGACAGATAAGAGCGGTTCCACACCCACCTTTGTGCAGAACAGCCTCTCTTCGGTTAAATAGCTCTTTTCTTTATCCAGATCGAGCTTTCTGAAAACATCTTTCTTCCAGGCCCGGAACATCACCATTGCATCAGTATACCTGGCGCCGTAAAGAACGTTGATCAGGGAAGTGAACATCCAATTACCAAAAGATGTGATCACGTCGTCATCATGGCTTTTTGCTCCCTTGGCATATCGTGAAACGATGACCATGTCATACCCCTCTCCCATCTTTTCCACAAGTCCCGGGATAAGCTCGGGTATTGAATTCCCGTCCGGACTGAAGGTGATCACCAAATCTCCCGCTATGTGCTCCATCGCCTCAATATAAGAATGGCGCAACCCTTTTTCTTTCTGAATTATCGTCTGGTAGCCGTTCTCGCGGGCATATTCCGCCGTTCCGTCAGAAGAGCCTCCGTCCACAATAAGGATCTGATCCACCCAATCCTTTCTGATCCGGGGCATGATCTGCTTCATACCCTCTATCTCGTTCAGTGTCGGGATAAGCAATGTTGCCCTGATCTTACCCATTGATGACCTCTGCTAAAATAATGCGGGACCGCTCCTTTTGAGCTAACCACCCGGTTCTCATTTATCTATACGCTTAAATATCTCGATCGTGCCAGCGGAAGAACCCACTTTTCCTATAAACGAAAAATCGGCCCTTTGTTTGTTAAAAACCCTTATGAATTCTCTGCATTTTTCATAATGTATCGTGCCTTCACAGGAATTGCTTTCGCCTGTTTCGTCGGGATTTGCCAGTCTGATAACAAAATCGCTTTCCGCAATATCTGCAACATAGTCTATCGGGTCCTCATAAGGGATATCCTGCACCGCACCCCTTGCGTGGCAATCCACTTTTAACGGCCTTTTTTCCCTGAAAGAGAGATACTTGATCCCATCCTGGAGCGGTACCAGCATATCAAAGATCAATATGCGGTATACGGCATCTTTATCGTCCGGGCAATGCGCTTTAACCAACTCATATGTATGCCTGCTGGCCTGCCACCATTTGTCTTTCTTTGCACAAAAAAGCCCGGCGTCCCTGGTGCGCCAGTTCAGGGTGCTCGCTATGCTTTCAGTGCGCGGCCAGTGCCCTGTCCGGGCGAACGCGTCCGGCGAATAGCTCAAGACAAAGAACTGGTATAAAGAAATAAAGATGATCGCCACTGTTGCGGCCCTGTTATTGAATTCGACAATGCCTCTGGATATCAGGATGGCCGCGTAAGGCATCATGGCTATAGTAAAGCGCGATTCGCGTATCTGCGGTATATAAAGCAGGGAGCCCGGGATAAGCATGCAAAAACACAGCTGCAGCAGGAAGCTGAAATATCTCTTCCTGATAAGCACTAATACAGATAAACACGCTATGTAAAAAAAGAAAGGAAAAAGCTGTTGGAATACCAGCGCTTTCAAATAATAAAACCGGGTCAGCGTGTTCTGTTCATCTACAAAGGCCTCGATCAGGCACGCTTTCAAAAGACAATCAAAGCTCTTAATATACCATGGCAAAGATATCACAAGTGCTGCTGTCAGCATGATAAGAACATTTTGAATTATCGTTCTTCTGGCCGCGGGGAGCGATCTGAAACTCCTTGCCCCTGATATAAAAGCGATGATAAGCGGGCAAATGACAAAGAACGGATAGGACAACTTTATAAGCGCGCCCAGGCCCATCGATACGCCCGCCAGCAGGGAAAACCCTCTCCTTGTAAAACTCTTTGAATAAAGAAGCGCCATGAACGTCAGCGCCACAAAAGACATTAACGCAAATTCCGGCATAAGCACCCGGGAGAACGCAAACACTCCGGGCAGCATGGTAACAATGAACGCCGACATTATGCCCAGGTTCCGGTCTTTGAAAAAAACACCTGTTTTATAGACAGACAATATCAAAATAAGCATAAAGAAGGAATTCACCATCACAGCCAGGTCTATAGAGATATCCCTGAACAGGGATAAAAATAAGGCAGAGGCTATATAGAAAAAAGGAGGCCTGTATGGGTGGGCCATAATAACACGCGGTATAAAGCCAAGCATATCCTTTACCGCATGCAGCAAGGGCTCTCCGGCAAACAGGGCCGCCTGCATATTACAGAAAGTGTTTATGGCCGCGGCGCGGATACGCAGTGCGGTTTCAAAATAATCATAGAGATCATAACGGTATAAAGTTTCATCCGCTTTCAGCACGATAGCGTTATTTGCGACGTTGAACAATAGTATAAGCGCTAAGAGCAACAATGTGGTGAACTTAAGACCTGAATATCGTGGTTTAGACCGCTCAGTTGCCGTCATTTCTTCGTGCCTCCAAGCAGGGCCTTGTTCCTTAATCTCATATATATCCAGAAATAACACATATAAAAAAACGTATAACCGGTCACGCATGCAAGAAGCAGCCATTTGATCGGCGCTTTCTTTCGTTTAGTTTTTATGCCGATGGCCCCGGCTGCCGCGGCACCGGCCTCTTTTTTTACGCTCTCCTCAAAAAAGATCAATGCCGAGTCTTTTTCAAACGATATATCGAGCTCTTCGGCCAGGTGCGCTATCTTCGAGGCCCTCTCTTTCCTGCACTCGTAAGTATTACCTTTTTTATCGTGCCATGTCACGGCAAAATCCTTCTCGGGCAGGATGATATCGTGCTCTTTGTGTGCCTTTTCGATCTTTGAGCTCGGGGTCAGATAGCACGGGTGTATATTGGCGATCCTGTTTATGCATTCCTTGTTTTGAGTTATAAAATTCACGGTATCGGCAAAATCCTCCTGTGCTTCTCCCGGGAAGCCCACTATGATATTAATGTGGTTCTCGATCTCGGCGCGGTGGCTCGTCTGAAGCGTCTCTATGGCGTCTTTTGCGGTAAAGTGTTTGTTCATCTTCCTGAGGATATTGTCCGATCCGCTCTCTATGCCGAAGCGCAGCGCCGTGCACCCGGCCCTTTTCATCTTATCGAACAATTCCGGGTTTTTTGCGGATCTTACCGCGAAATTCGCGATCCAGGAAATAGAGAGCCTGCTCTCAAGCAAAAGCTCGCAGAGCGCCTCCAACTCTTTTACGTTGTTGCTGAGCGCCAGGTCCACAAATTCAAAGCTCTTTACGCCGTTCGCTGTTACATGGTGCAGGATTTCATCAAAGATATTCTTCGCGCTCCTGGTCCTGTATCTCGGCCACATCATCCAGTCATTGCAGAAGGAACACCTGTTCACACAGCCCCTGCCTGCCAAAAGCGGCAGCATCTCGGTCTTGTAATCACTAAGACTGAACTCCGTAAAATCAGGGAATGGGATGGCATCCAGGTTCCAAATAGGCTCTTTAACAGATATCTCTATGGGGCCATTGCCTTTTCTTATCTCGCATCCATCTATATGGTCGATAACCCTGCCTTCCTTAAGCAAGGCTGCAGCCTCGAAGAGGGGCAATTCCCCCTCTCCCAGAATAAGGATATCAGCCGCATCGGATGGTATAAGCATCTTCTCGCCCTCTATGGCACAGGCGTGCCCCCCGAAAATAACGGTCTTATCGCTGCTCAGCCGTTTGATCGCCTTTGCCAGCCTGACCGTAAAACGGATATTTGCACGGTTCACGGAAAAGCCTATTATGCGTTCGGGCATCGAGGATATCCGTTCAGCTAATAGGTCCAATTCTCTATTGAAAAACGGCATCAAGGAACCTTCGAAATAATCATCATCTGTCCAGCAAAAAAGCTTTGATGTAAGCCATAAGTCCTTCAAATGATCGGGAGCGGCGTTGAATAATTCCGCGTTTATGTCATAGACCCTGGGCATGATATTTTTGGCGCGGAGATAACGGGACAGATATGCGATACCAAGCGGCGGCATATTCACGCCCCACGGAGGGCATATCGCCAGCACAATATCGCCTTTTTGCATTTCGGGTCTCTTTTTGCTGCCTGAGAAACCCAGGGTGAACTCCAGGGACTCCGCTTCTTCGGTAAAGGGGATATTCTCTTCCCTGGCCGCCCTCTTCAACTCAAGAACGCGGTTTTTTCTGAGATCATAAGTATTGCCGTCTCCCGTGCGCCATTCCCTGTCGCTGTTTTCAGGCGGCAGATATATGTTGTACCTGCCGGGGTCATAGAACATCTCAGAACCGGCCATAATATATAAGGGATTGATGGATTTTATCATTGTGATGTGTCTTGCATTCCTTTTTAGGAATTCTTTAGTGTCATTGAAGTCTTCATCCGTCTCCTGGGGGTACCCCACTATAATATACAGATAGGTGTCTATTCCGGCTCTTCTGGTATCTCTTATGACCTTTTCAGCTGTATCAGATGTGAAGATCTTACGCATGGCTTTTAAGATCTTATCAGACCCGCTCTCAAGGCCGTATTCCAGTCTGTAAAAACCCGCCCTCCTCATCCTGGCAAGCAATCCATGATCCATGCCTTTTCTCGGTATGGCCAGGGCGCTTAAACGCACGTTGATATCATTTTCTATCAAGGAATCGCATATCCTGGTCAGATTGTTGATATCGCTGTTCACCGCGGAATCCACAACGGTCAGATGGTTTATGGAATATTCCCTTAAATAGAATCTTATCTGTTCCAGCACAACCTGCGGGGACTTGGACTTCAATAAAGGTGAGTTGTGCTTAAAATCGCAAAAAGGGCAATTGCCTACACAGCCGCGTGAAAATTCTATCGGAAGGCTGTTGCCTCGTGTCGTATATTTTTTCAGATCAAGGCCCCTGAACGTGGGAAACGGTGCGTCTTTCCACGTCTTATGCTCCGCCTTCTTTTTCTTTTCATAAAACCGGCCTTTTGTCAGTATGCCCTGGATCGACGGTATACTGCGGTGATCGCTTCTCGATATACTCTCCAGCAATCTGTAGAGCGCTTCTTCGCCTTCGCCTGTAACGCAATAATCCACGAGTTCCTCTATTCTCCGGAGCAGTCCCTCTCTCTGCTCCGGGATGGAAATGGATACGCCTCCCAGGATTATCTTCTTATCAGGATGTCTGGCTTTGAGCCTCTTAATGACTTCGGCTGTTATCAGGTCCGGACAGTTCGTAGGCAGAGAAAAGCCTATGATATCCTGCGGGAAGCCCGCAATCTTGTCTATCAGAGACTCTATATGATCATTGAGTTTTTCCCTTATCTTGGGATACCTTTTTTCATCGTGCCACCAATCGCCGTAATTCATCCCCCACAGGTGCCTGCAGTCCTCAGGGGCTGCGTTGTAGAGCTCGATATTGAGATCGAATATCTCTGCGCACACTCCTTTGGCCTCCAAAAATGATTGAAGGCACGCGGCGCCGAGCGGCGGGACGTCAACGCCCCACGGAGGGGGAACGACCAGCAGTATTCCTTTGGAATGATCCTTCGGAGGCGGATCTTTTCTGTCCTGTATGGTCGTCTCTTTGCCATAATTCAATGTGGTTGCCAGAGGCGGTATGCCCAGCTTGCTTGTCATGTCCATCAATTCCATGGCACGCTTTTTTCGCACCTCGTAAGTATTGCCCTGCGAGTCGTACCAGTTGTACATAGGATCGGATTCAGGGAAGATTATGCCGAACTTCTCCGGCGAGCTCTTCAGTTCCGTGAAATCCGGTATATAGCAGAGGCTTAGAGTGCCTGTGCGGGAAATGTTCTTTCTGTTCTTCCTGATAAATTCCAGCGTTTCGTTGTGTTCTTTTTCTGTCTCTCCGGGAAAACCTACAATAAAATTGGTAACTGTCTGTATACCGGCTTCATGGCTCAGGCGCAGGACTTCCTCTGCATCTGCTGCTGTGTATCTTTTTCTCATAAGCCCCAGGACCTTATCTGACCCGCTCTCCAGCCCGAAGACCAGTGACCCGCCGGGGATGCCGAAGATCGGGTCCTTCCGTCTGGAGCTGCAGCCGGACGCCTCTATCTTTGCCAGGAGCTCTCTTGTCATGCCCTTTCGGATAGTAACTGAAGCATTCCACGCTATGTCCAGGCCATCGGCAATGATCAGATCACACAACTCTTCCAGCCTTTCCAGGTCCCAATTGACCGCCAGGTCATTGAAAGTGAAATTTCTTATACCTGTCGTCTCAATATGGTGCTTTATCTCTGCAAAGACATTAGAGGCCTCGCGCACGCGGTAGTTAGGCTGGTAAAAACGGGCATCGCAAAAACTACACCTGCCGAGACAGCCGCGCCCCATTAAAAGCGGGAGGACCTTTTCGGTATACTTATGCAGCGTACCCTGCCGGCCGTAACTGGGAAAAGGCAGGGTATTCAGGTCTTTGACAGGCTCGGGAAAGGCAAAGTGGCGCACGGGGTCTTCTGCTTTAGAATATATGACGCCTGGTATGCGCGAGAAATCTCTACGTTCTTTGTAGCAGGAGATTACATCTGCCGCGATGTGCTCCCCCTCACCCACGGCAATGATATCTGCTACCTCCAGGAATTCAGATACTATCAAACGGTTGGCTCCCTCAAAACGGCAGAGCGGTCCACCGATAATAATAAGAGGCGCGCGCTTACCGGCGGCCTCTTTTAATCTCTTGATCAATTCAAAGCTGAAAAGCCTGTTTCCGGCATTAATGGAAAACCCGACAATATGAGGCTCTAATGACAGAATATACTCGATATAACCGGTTAAATAACTTCCGAAAGGCTCTCTTACAGAAACGAACTCTTCGGGATCGACCCAGTACCTGTGGCCATCAAAGCTCCATAACCTTTTACGGGGACTGTCCACCCTGGAAAAAAGATCGATATTCATGTCGAAGACTTCCGAAGAATATCCCCTGCAGCGTAAATATGCATTGATGTACTCCAACCCCAATGGCGGCATATTTGTGCCCCAGCTGGGCGCCATTACAAGCAGCATATCCAACCCGTGCTTTATCCTGAGGTCTTTATCGGATCCGGTCATCTTTATGTCAGGGGCCTTATCCCTGTTTCCTATCGCGGCGGGCATACAGGTTTATATACATGCCGCCTGTAAAAAAGCGGTTATTTTCAACATATATGGTCTCGCTGAGCTCAAAGTCTTTTCTCGCATCCTGCAGCACTCTCAAAGACGAGTCATCCAGCATCAGCTCATTGCTGTCAGAAACAGCCGGCCATCGCTCAGATCTGGTGGCGATAACTTCTTCCTGCATCCTTTTTGCCGCGGGCCAATCATTCGTCTTATCCCTGCTTAAAAAAATGACCGCATCGAAGCCGTTCATATCCGACAAAAAATTCTCCAATAACTCCGTGGGGTGAATGGGATGAAAGAGCGCAGTCTCAAACCTTGACTCTAAATACGCCGGATGAGAGTTCATCCGGGCAAAGTATTCGAGGACCCGCACATATTCCATCCACGGATCCGAGATAAGAAAGATCTTTGTTGCCCCGGATGGGCTCGTCAAGGAAGATAATTTTGCGTTAAAATCATCCCTATCAAGGCTCGAGGTGTCCGGCCACCGGTCCACCACCTCCCGCGACCAGTCAGTCTTTCCTTCGACAGGCCCTATCATCCTGAGGAGGTGCCTGTCAAAAAGAGGCTGTATGATGCGAGTGGCGGCATTACCGCCATTTTTTGAGAACAGCATATCTCCATATGAAAAATAGAGATACTGCGATAAACCTATGACTACGATCAAAACAACCGCAGACACTCTCAGCAAGCGGTTGCGTATCCCCGTAATGCCCAGCGAAGTTATTACCGCGAACGCCGGAAGATACTGTATGGTAAATCTCCCGCATTTTTCGATAAAGATGAATATGGTATAACCAACAAAGAGCCACGTCATAATAATACCCGTTCCTGGTGTAAAACCATTTCGCGCGAGAATGAACAAGCCTAATATGAACAACACGCCAAAGAACGGGTATATCTGTGCAAGTGTCAGGTTCCGTATATGGAAGATGACATTTTCAAGGCTGAAAAGCACACGCGGCGTATAATACTGCGGGTCAGATTCTCCGCGCACCAGGACGTCCATGGGGCCGACCAAATAACGGTCTATTTTCATAAAAAAATCGGTCTTATTAAAATACCATAGCAGGCTTATCAAAAACGCTGCGCCCAGCGTCAAAAGAAGATTGCGCAACCGAAGCCCCCTCTTCTCCCCGGAAAAACACTTACCCAGAACCAGCGCTAAAGGGCCGGCGATGAAGAGAAAATATCTGGGGCCTGAGAGAAACCCCAGTCCTATTGAAAGCCCAAGCAGCAAAGAAGTGCTCCGCTTCTCAAGATCACCGGCCTTTATAAGGCAAAAAATGCTAAAAGCCACGGTCGCTGCCATCGCCATCTCATAGCTGTACTTGCGCGAAAAATGAAATACTACAGGGTACATAGACAGTATGAAAGATGCCAGGAGCCCCGCTTGTGCGTTCTTTAAGGACTTGCCGATAAGAAACGTAATCGTTAAAAGTATAATAAAAAGAACCGTACCCGTCATCATGAAGGTCATGTGCGTATAACCGAAAATTGACGCAAGGACGGCCGAAACAAGGTAATGAAGCGGCCCCCATTTATGGGGAAAGATCGTATCCAACGTAAAAAAACTCAAAGGGTTCTTCAGGATCCTGGATACGGTCATCCCGTTCTCAAGGTGCCCCAGCTCGTCTGCCCCGAAAGGAAAGGCGTCAAGCCTGAGCCAGAGATGATTATTCACCGCTACAAATAATAAAATTATGGAAAGAATACCATACAAAAAAAGTGAATTTACGGTTTTCTCTTTCAAGCAAACCATCCTGCGTAAAACAATACTGTACAGCGCAGGCTGCAATTGCAAATCCGCAGCCTAAGCCTGGTTTATCTATTATGTTGACAGTTCTATTCTTTGGCTCTTATTATTCTCTGCACTCCGCATATCTTATCTACGGATTTTTCTATCTTCGCCTCGTACGGCTTTAAGATCTCCTGCATTTCAACGGGAAACTCGCTGAGAATATCGCCTACGGTTATATCTATCGGATATTCCACGCCGTACATCTCATTCAGTCTTCTGACGGTATCGCCGATCAGAACGTGAGCCCTGGGCAATATTTTCTTCTTGGTGAATTTAGCTGTCAGTTTAGTCTCATCATTCATAAGCTTTTTATCGCGCAAAGCCGTTTCAAAAACAGGCCAGATCGTTCCAGGTTCCAATTTTTTATCTTCCTGACCCGATGCAGGCGGGCAGATAAAAAACGATGTCAGGATACCCGCAAAAACTACCAGCACAACACTTCTCTTCACTAATGTACTTGCAAACATATCCTCTCCTTTTTTTCACTGCTATTTTCGCTTTGACAGTTAAGACTCCTGGATCTTCATCACCTCCTTTTCTTCGGTCTTATTATCATGCTTCATTATTATTCTGTTATGCATTTCTTCGTTATGCATAAGGTTATCGCACTCTTTTACGCAGCCGATATCCCTGAAAAAGCGGGTATCTTTTGACATGAACTTCGCTTTCGACCTGAATTCGTCATATTCCCGGCTGAACCATATATCTTTAAAAGATGTCCGGTTTATGTTCCCCGTAGCCTTCTTGACACCCCTGCAGCAGGGCGCTACTGTCCCGTCAGCCAGGATCCTCGAGAAAAGCCAGCCGATATAACACGGTATCCTGTTGATAAAAGACCTGTCGTATTCACCCTTGCTGAAATCCGCCGGCGCATTGGAAAGCCGCCGTATAAAACCATCGAAATACTGCAGACATATGCCGTCATCCTCAGCCCTCTTTTTCAACACTTCCGCCTTACTGACGAGCCCTTTCCTGTCGTCCTCCGATAAGAGCAGCCTGTCAGTCTGACCGTCAAATACGTCGGCCACCGTGAAATAGAGCGCGTCAGCCCCGTACTGCAGGCCGAATTCATACATACCTTCCAGATCATCGACGTTATTATTCATGATCACATTGGCGAAAGTTATCTTAGGTCTGCGGGATCTGGATTTCTTCAGGAAGAGCAGGTTATCCTTCACTCTTTCAAAATAACCGTTCGGCACGCCCGGATGGACCCTTGCATAGTTCTCCGGAGTGGACGCCCATATACTGACACACAGTTCTTCCAGCCCTGCATCCAGAAGCCTTTTTATATCGTGCCGGGATACCAGGGTGAGGTTTGTGGTTATAGCTGTACTCAGCTTCTTCTTCCCGGCATATTCTATAACCTCCATTAAATCCCTGTGCATAAAGGGCTCCCCGCCACCTGTAAAGCGTATGCGCTTAGTGCCTATTTCAGCCAGGTCGTCGATCAATCTAACCATCGTCCTCCCGGGCAACTCCTTTTTCAGCCAGTCGCCCGATGGTTTGTCATTTTCGAGCATAGGTGAATAGAGCCAGCATGATACGCATCTTAAGTTGCACCTGTTTGTGGGATCGATCACCACCTGTTCCGGGCCTGTAAATGCCTTCCGGCCGTGGCTAATACCTGCTGCAGTGCGGTCGACGTTGCACAGAAGGTCATCTTCTTTTCCGGATTTGAGCTTTCTTAAGAGACTCATAACCCTTGCCACGGCCTTTAAGGACATCCTTTGCGCGGCATTGAGCCTCTGGAGCCCCCGGTGCATCCATGAATTTCTCCCGATATCATCACAGCTTTTATAACACCCGGCTTCATGCGTGCCAGGATCGTTGCCTATAAGCCTGAAGAAGGGGTCGCGTTTCTCGCAGACATTGGTCTTCTTCCTGAAGGCTGCCTGTTCTTTCGAATTCCATATCTCTCTGAAGCTGTTCCTATACAGTGAGCCGGAGGGTATGCGGTGCGCCTTCAGGCAGGGGTGGATCTCTCCATTAGGGGTGACCCTTGTAAAGAGCCATCCGATATAACACGGCATGCTGTCTATGACATTGCGGTCGTACTTCGCCTCTTCTGCGTCCTGCGACACGGAGATCCTCCTCAGGAATTGCTCGAACTGGAAGATAAGCGTATTCGTGCCTTTGACCCTGTTTTTACCATCAAGCCTGGAGTTTATATTCCTGCACATCTGATTCAGCTCTCCTAGCTGGTCGGCGCTCAAGGCCAGCTTATCCGTAGCGCCGGGTATGGTATCGACCAGCGTGAATTCAAGAGATTCTGAATTTGTCTCTATCGCGAAATCGACCATATCTTCAAGCTCATGATAGTTCATGCTGAATATTACATTATAGAGCTTGATGCACGGCGTCCGCTGCTTGATCCTGTTCAAAGAGATGAGATTCTTCCTGATCTTTTCAAAATCCGCTTCCGTTTTGCCGGGATGTGTCCTGGCATAGGTCCGCCCCGTAGCAGCCCATGTGCTTACAGTAAGAAAATCCACCCTTATAGCTATAAGCCGTTTTATTCTCTCTGCATTGAGCAGGGTGAAATTCGTATTGACATGGCATATCAGTTTTTTGGATTTAGTGTATTTGAGTATCTCCATGATATCGGGATGGGTGAACGGTTCTCCGCTGCCTGAATAGTATACCTCGGTCGCCCCCATCTCGGCTGCCTCATCGAGCAACTCCTTTACAAGCCTGAGAGGCAGGAACTTCTCTTTTTCCTCATCAGCCAGTCTCTTGGCGCCAAGAAGAGGTGAGTTGCACCAGCAGGCTATGCAGTTATTGTTACAGTTATTGGTCAGGTCTATCTGGACATGGAACGGCCCTTTATAGGCATAGCATCCGTCATATATTCCCAGCACCTCCTTGAATCTGTCTCTTTTATACCGTATCCAGGGTTTAAGCGAAAATTTGCCGGGCGCGGGTCGTGAAGATCTCTTAAGAAACCTTTTTTTGAGATCAGAGAGGGTCCTGTTCCAGTATTTTTTATCTATGCGCAGATGCAGGTCAGCATCTTTCGTGGTAAAAACGAATTTTTCGATATGAGGGATATGAGTGTCGCATTCCAGCCTGAGTTTATGCTGCCCTGCGTTCAGCCTATGCTCAGACTCCTTGAACCATTTCAGGTCCGCCGCGGTCCAGCCACCCGTAAGGCTGGAGAGCGCACTGTCAGACACCTTTTCATCATCCACAAATATCCTTACGGGCCGCGGGTCGCGGGAGGCGTAACGGGAATAAAAGCGGTATATGCCGTCTTTGGACACGTTAAAATTATACTCAGCGCGGCCGCGCACCTCACCGCTATCTATCACGATCCCTTTTCCGAATTCATTAGGCGAGTTATTAAGGTCGCCTGCGACATAATCTTTTGCCATTATCTCGATCCACGCACTGTCTTTTATAAAAGGGGTCTTGAGCCCGGCAGAATCAAAGAATGAATCTTTCAGAGCGCCCTTGTGCGCATTATGGATGTTTAAATTCATACCCCAGTTATCACAGCTCTTAAGGCAGCCTATTCTTGAAAAATACGGGTCGCTTTTTGACAGATGTTTTGCGTTGAACCTGAATTTCCGGTATTTGCGTGAATCCCATATTTTCCCGAAAGGATCTTTATAGATATTGCCCAATGGGAAATCGGCTGCTTTGCAGCACGGGATAACGCTTCCATCCGTCAGGATCCTGCAGTAATACCATCCGATATAGCAAGGGATGGAATCCGCTTTGGTGTCCGAACATGAGCTTTCCCGGGAATCCGACAACCTCCTCAAAAGCGTGCCCGTACTCAATAGATTCAGAAGCTCGACCGTTATCGTTTCATATTCGCGGCCCTCAAAGCAATCTTTACTAAGCTTGCACGAGCCGCACCCATCGCCGGCCAGGAATTCATATTTCATCACGTGCATATTGGTGATACCCTGTTTCTCTATTTCCGGGACAGCGTCTCTTGTCAGCTCGCAGCCCCTGGGGCATACAAGCTTCTCTGCCATTCTGGTCAACGTGAAACCTTCTTTATGGTTCTTCCATATCTTCGCAGGGTCTGCGAATTCTGCCCCGCGCACCCTGTCCATATCGAAGGTCGCCGGAAGCCGGTAAGCTACGGCATCCTTCATATCTTTTATACCGGCGATCTGGTTACGAACATCCTCTATCATAGAGCCATCAAGTGCTAGAAAATCGGTCTTACCTTTGATAATATCAACGGCCTGGAATTCTATTGAATCGGTGTCCACGCTTTTAGCGAAGCTTATCATATTCTTCAGATCATAATAATTCCTGCTGGAAATGACATTATAGACTTTTACATGAGGCAAGATGGAGTTATGCCGGCGCTTGTAAGAAGCAAGAAGCTTCAGGTTCTCTCTTACTCTGTTGAAATCATCCTCATTCTTTCCGGGATGCGTCGCGATATACGCCTCCGCGCTGCCGGCCCAGACGCTGGCCGTTATCAGATCAACTCCCGATGAAATGAGCATCTCGCATCTCGGGTCATTCATAAAAAAGGCGTTTGTTATGATATTCAGCCAGATCCCCTTTGACTTTATAAGTTTCACCACCCTCTCTATCTCCGGATACATAAAAGGCTCGCCTGACCCGGAGAGGAATATCTCCTTTGTACCCATTGTGTGCAGCCGGTTTATAAGGCTTTCCACGAGACCGAAAGGCAGCTGTCGATGGCCGGGGCGGTCTTCCGCCACAAAGGGAGAGTGTATCCAGCAGCCTATACAGTTATTGTTGCAGCGGTCTGTCAGGTCTATCTGTACGGTATGGGGGCCGGAGAACGCCTTTCGTCCGTTCTCTATGCCTCTAAGCAGAAGGTCTTGATCTGGTATGGTCTCTATCATCATGTCTTGCCTATGAACTTATCCTTATGAAAAAAGATATAATTTAAATAGCTGGCTGTCTTCCTAGCCGCCCCTTTTATCCCGGAGGCTTTAAGATAAGCGATAAATCTTTCTATATCACCCCGGAGTCCTCTCTGGCGCCGCTTGTGCTCCGCCCACTTCCTGTAGGCATATTCCTTTGCCCACACAAGCGTTTCAGGCGACAGGACTTCCGGACGAAAAACGCAGGAAGAATGGCCGTCATAAAGGGACCAGTCTTTGGTAAGGATCCTGTTTTGCCTGTCCAGGTCACGAAAAAGCTCGGTGCCGGGAAAGGGCGTCGTCACAGAGAACTGTATAGACTCAGGGTCAAGCTTCAAGGCATAATCTATAGTCTTATTTATGGTCTCTTTAGTCTCTCCAGGCAGCCCGAAAGTGAACGTCAAGTGGGTCTTTATGCCGAGATCTTTTGTAAGCTTTATGATCTTTTCGGTGTTATCCACGTTCAGGTTCTTGTTGCAGCTGTCGATAAGGGCCTGCGAAACATTCTCTACACCGTACTTCACGGCAAAAAGCCCCGCTTCTTTCATACTGCGGAGCAATTCTTCATCCATGAGGTCCGCCTTTGCCATTATCGCCCAGGGTGTCTTGTTCAAGCCTTTCTCTATTATCCTGCCGCAGAGCCTCATGATCCTCTCTTTGCCTATATTGAACGTATCGTCATCAAAATATATGGACCTGAACTTCTTTTCTTTTATGAGATATTCCATTTCGTCAACAACGTCATCCACATCCCTTGCCCTGTAATTCCTGCCTCCAAAAAGGACCTGCGGCCATAGGCAGAAGGTACACCCGAAGGGGCACCCGCGTGAAGCCAGCATCTGCGCTGAAGGATGCGGTATATCGCCCGGGAGGTCCCAATACTTCTCCATGGGGAGGCCTTCCCTGTGCGGCCAGGGCAGCATATTGATATCGAAAGGCGGCCGCGGGTGGTTCTTTATAACCCCGCCATTATTGTCTTTCCAGATAAGCCCGTCTAAACAGGAAAGGTCTTTCCTGCCTTCCTGGAGTGCTTTCATCAGTTCCAGGAGCGTAAGTTCATACTCCCCGAACAGGACAAAGTCTATAAAGTCATACCTGTCGAGAAATTCTTCTTTGTAGGTCTCTGAATGCGGGCCGCAGAGGACTATGGAGATACCCAGAGAGGATATTTTTCTAAGTAGGCGCATATCATAATAGAAAGACGGGACGGAAGTCTCCGCCACCAGGATATCAGGATCCTTCTCGGAAAGGAGTTTCATGAACTTTTCTTCTGTCATCCCTTCGGCTATGGCATCTATCATATCGGTTTCAAAGCCGTTCTTATTCAGAAGTGATACAGCGTAGCAAAGAAAGAACGGGAACGGAAGATAATTCCCTTCGCTTACGTCTTTTATATGCGGCCACCTGGAACCCGCCCTGACCCCTTGAGAACCGTCGCCCCGCATCCATGGGAGGTTTACCATAAGCGGTTTGAGCCTTTTGTCTGTCCTATTAATAAGCCTTCGTGCTTTCCTGATATGTGACTGGCGTAAGAGTTCGGTCCTGTTATCCAGCAGGCTGCTGTCTCCGGAAACGGTTATCTTCCCTGAAAAGAACGGCTTCCTTCCCGCGGAACAGAACATCGGCCCCCTGTCGCGGAAGATCTCCCTGAACCCTATGAACTTCCCGGGGACATCCGATGGAGGGTTCTGAATAAGCGGCAGGAATTTTCTGGCTTGGGTCTCCAGCATTATGGAAGGCAGGCGCGCTTCCCCCGCAGGGAATGTGGCCCCTACAATAGAGGCCATACTGTCGTTCTGGTAGAGATCGCGCCACCGGCCGTCTGGCCGCGGGAAATATGCGTATCGGTAATCGCTTATCCAGGCTTTATAACGGTCATCGACTACAGAGGCTATACGGAACTCATTCACATAGATCTCTTCCTCGGGCTCCATTTCAATCTGCCAGCTTATGGTATTCGCATCTTCTATTCTTATGCGCACGAACTGTTTTAAGGGCAGGCTAGTGAAGGCAAGCTCGGCTGCTAAATGATCCGCCCCCCGCTCTGTGATGCGCCAGCTGGCCCTGGTAGAATCTGTCCATAATCCCAGCGTATTTACACCGAAATTAAGCCCAGGGTACTTTGTAACAGGCATATCATCCCAAAAAATATTTATCGCATTGTCCGAATAGACAACGCCTATTCTGCCCTTCTTGATAGCAACGCCGGAGATCGTTCCGGGATCAGATATCGCTTTCAATTTTAATAACTCCCTCAAAATAGAGCCTCTTCTTGGGCATGCGCCTTCTATTCATCCTCTGGTACTGCAGCATCCTTGCCTTAAAGAGGCTGTCTGAATTCTCTACGATAGCACACACCTTTTCATCCTTCTGCATATTGCTGAACGTTATCTTAGGCATATCTCCGGAGACGGCCTGAATGGACCTTGTCTTCCCATACCAGAAACGGAAGGGCGATACATCGTAATCTTCGGAATAGTCATCGATGAACTTTCCCTCCATTATACGGGGCACTGCCCAGCTTTTATAATCCGGCAGCAGCATTATGTTCGCCTGCTCCGCCCGGAGCGGTATATTCTCGTAAAGCTCCATGTTGACCTTCCATAAGAGCGCTCTCTTGTTGATCAGCTCCATCTGCCACTTCTGGGAGATGGGCAGATGCGGCCAGTCCCCTGTCGCGGTGATCTTGCCGCCCTTGTGCCCCCTGACGTTCCAGATACCCCTGTAAGAATCGTGCCAGATCCCCTCTGAAGATAACGAAGTATAAATACCCAGGCCCGTGGTCAATTCTCTGCCCTTCCAGAATATCCTCCCCCTGCCGTCATCGAAGTCAAAACTCAGGTCCCGGTTTGCGATAGTTACGGCGTTCCTGGGTGCCACGCTCTCTTTTAATTCAGCGCCGCTGTCCAGAACGGCCTCCCCTTCGAAATAGCGGTATTCTCCCGGCAATAGCTCCGCTTTATGCTTAGGGACGACAACGGAAGAGCTGAGATGGAGAGATTCGCCGCATGGGTCTTTGGTCTTCCAGACAGCGATCACCTTCCTCTCAGGAGGGCCGCTAACAGCTAATAGCATCCTGGGGACGCCGCTTTCTTCCGCCCCGAGCTCTATCCTGGAGATCTTATTATCCTTCAACCTTATCGGACCTACGCTGTTGAGATACTGCTTTATCAAAAGGCCGCCCTTTTCATAAGCGGTCTGCCAGTCTTTGTACAGGTTGCGCAGTTCCAGCCTCAATTCGCGGCCTGTAATGGAGAAAGGCTTTGATATGAGGAGCGTAACGGTTATCTTCAGCCTGCCGTTATCTTCACAGCTGAGGTCCCAGATCATACCGACAGGCAGCGGATCATAATCCAATACCAGGCGCAACTTTCCGGACGAGAGTTTCTTCACCTTCCATTCGGCGTCAACCAGGGAAAACCATCTTTCGCGCGCGTAAAAAGGGGCGTGCAGCCCCCTTTCGGTCGTCAACTCCCTTTCCTTATAAAAAAATCTTATGGATTTATTCTTAAAATCACATAAGAGCCGTAACGGCCCGGATGAAATAGTGCACTGCTGTATAAAGCGCTCTTTTTCCCTGGCCTCTTTCTCTTCCCGGAGCCGCCTTTGATCCTCTTCTTTCCTGCGCCTGTCCTGTTCCTGCCAGGCCTTTTCGACCAGGAAACGCTCTCTCAGCCCGCTTGTGTATTTTTTGAACCTTTTATTTTCTGAGAAAAACTTAATGGCAAGCGGGCGATCCTTCTCTATGTCGCACTGTATGACACGTCCTTCCTCATCATAGCCGGTATTAAAGAGCTTAAGGCTTCTGGAGTCTTTACCGTTTATTATAATATCCGGAAGATCGTTCGTCAGCGCCGGTGTTATGCCAAGAGCGCCTTCAGGACAATCATTGAGTTCCATGTCGTGCCACGCCGTCTTATATGCGTAAGACGGAAAAGCCCCTTCCTTATCTGCCGCGACCCAATTGCTGTAATCAGGCACAAGCATAAGGTCTGCATGCGGGGACCTTGAGGCCTTTTTAGACACTACCCGCCACTCCAATTCGTTATCTTTAAGCTTAAGGGTCCAGGTCTGCCAGTAATCGCTCTTGTTGAACCTGCCCCTGGCCATTATCGTGCCGGCGCCTGCACTCTCCACTTTCCAGGAGAGGCTGGAAGAAGGGCTCCAGTTGCCCATAGTTTCGTTAAAGAACGCTACAGTGCAGCCCGCGCCTTTAGTAATGGGAATATCTTTATGGCTGATAAAGAGCCTGCCATTATTAAAGACCGCCCTTGTATCACCTTCCTCCAGCGAGGCTATGCCTTTCTTCGCGCCCACTGTCTCGAGATAGGATGATATCACATCTTTCGCCAGGCCGTCTTTGACGACCCTGCCCTTTTCAAGCAGGACCACGCGATCGCAAAGCTTCGCCACCATATTCATATCATGGCTTACGAGAATTATCGTCTTTTTCTCATCCTTAAGCTGCAGTATCTTCTTTATGCATTTCTCCTGCGCCTCCTGGTCGCCTACGGCCAGGATATCATCTATAAGGAGTATATCCGGTGAAATGAATATCGCGAGGGCGAAGGCAAGGCGCATATACATGCCCTGTGAATAGTATTTTATAGGGGCATCTATGAATTTACCGAGGTTAGCGAATTCGGCTATCCTCTCTGTTTCTCCGGCCAGTTTCTCTTCGCTCAGGCCGTACATCCTTCCGTTCAGTGATATATTCTCCCTGCCTGTGAACTCGGGGTTGAAACCCGCCCCCAGTTCCATTATCGTAGAGACCGCTCCTTTGACATCAACGGTCCCCTTATCCGGCACGAGCATCCCTGCTATAAGTTTTAATAATGTGGTCTTCCCTGCGCCGTTATGGCCGATCACGCCCAGGACCTTTCCGTTTTCTATGTCTAGGTCCAGCTCTCTTAGCGCCCAGACCTCCTCCCAAGCCACCTTGCCGTTCTTGATGAACTTGATCTTGTACTTCTCCGAAACGTTCTTTATTTCTATGGTCTTCATATTCTCTTCAATAACGACGGTTCTTTTTTTATAAAGAAGATATATCCGGCAAAAAACGACACCGCTGATATAAGGAACGATAAAATAATGTTAAATAACGACGGCAGCTCTGCCCTGAAAAGGATATCTTTATAAGAAGCTATATAGTAGGTCATTGGATTAAAGACGCATAAATAACGGTAAGGGTAATCCAGCATATCAGCAGAGTAGAATATGGGCGTTACCCAGAACCATATCATCAGCCCTATGGATAAAAAATGTATGACGTCTCGCATGAAGACATTTAAGCATGATAAGAAAAGCCCCAGGCCCGTTATGAAGACGGACTGCAGGATTATTATAAGGGCCAAGACCGGCAGGAGGGCTGCAACTTTAATATTCACAACTATGAAGACAGGCAGTAGGAACGCAAGCCCTATAATAAAATTGACAAGATTGCCCAGTACCGAAGAGACCGGCACTATCTCCTTCGGGAATACACCCTGCTTCAGTATACTGGAACCTGCAATAAACGAATTCGCCGCCTCGGTTAACGCGGTGGCAAAAAAGAACCAGGGTATGATACCGGAGAGAACAAAGAAGGCGTAATTAGGTGTTTCCACCCTGAAGGCCTTTGTAAAGATAATGTTAATACATATCGCCAGGAGTACCGGCGTTATCACAGCCCACCATATACCAAGCCTCGAACCGGCGTATTTCGACTTTATCTGGCCCCTGACCATATCGTTTATCAGGCGGCGATGCCGGTATAGGGCCTTAAATCTATCGTTAATTATTCTTACCATATTCTGCAACAGATCCCGCGATGTCTTCCGCCTCCATCATCACATCCTCCATGGAAAAATACCGCCAGGAACCGTATCTCCCGCACGGGATAATACCATTTTCAGATAGAAATTCCTTGATCGTCTTACGCGCATGCTCGTAATTTCTGTCATATACCGGGTAGGCGTATTTTATATCGTTTATACGCTGACACAGTATCGAAGCGCTGCCGTTCAATATGCCGACTCTCTTAAGGCCATTTTTTATGCCGGCTAGGGCTTTCTCCTCATCAATATCGCTGCCTCCCGGGTAAGAGATCTCGACATACGAAGCGGCTTTACCCGGAGGTGCGAGAGAAGATGAGAAGTTGTGGAAAAATCCCACCCTGAAAAAATTTATCTCCTTATCCGGAAAATATATCCAGTGTTTCCCTGACATCACCTTTCTGTCTATGCCAAGGTTCATATTATAGATCGAGATCCATCTCAGAGCCCTGAAGGCCGAGATCACATCGCGGGGTACGCCTTTTATGATCTTTCCGAGCTCAGGCAGGGGTATTGTAGAGATGAGCATATCGAAGTTCTCTTTTCGGCCGTTTGCAAACCTCACCTCTTTGGTCTCCAGGTCGACCTCGCGCGCTTCATGTCCGGTGTATATGCGTTCAAGCCTGTGCGAGAAAGCCTTGACCAGCTCTTCTATGCCTCCCTGTTTAGGGTAATAAAACCGCGAATGGTAGCCAAGACCGTCCGTTTTCCCGTTATTCCCGGAATTCTCTATATCCTCAAGAGACGGCTTCACGACCAGTCTGTCCGCCCACTGATGCGAGATATCCTCGAGAGGCGCCTGCCAGAATTTAAGATTATAAGGGATCATGAAATGTTCGGCAATGCCAGCGCCGAAGTTGGCGTATATCCATTCCAGGAAGTTGCGCGGTTTTCCGTTCGCGGACCCGTTATCGCGCGCTTTTATGAACCCGGAGAGGCAGTCCTCGCGTATATTGGGGGGCAATAAAGCGAGGTTCGCCTGAAAAGGATAAGGTATAAGACTGTCGAAATTATAGACCCAGGCGTTCCTGCGCAGTACGGCGAGATTATCCCCCAGGAGGGATTTTACAAGCGACCGGGTGCCCTCGCTCCTGAAATGGAGCAGGTGGCCGCTCGTATCAAACGTGAAACCGCCTTCTGTATGAGAAGAGCACATACCGCCAGGCCGCTTCTCTTTTTCAAAAATAAATGGATCTACCTTCTTCTTCCTTAAAAAATACCCTGTTGATACGCCGGAGAGCCCAGCGCCTAAAATAATGACCTTCTTCATGATAGGTTATAATTATAACATATATATAATACTAAGTAAATCCATTTAACACGGTCGCTTGACGCATTATTTACGCCACTATAACCTGGACAGCACAGGCATATGTTGCCTCCGTCTTTTAAATTGTGAGGCAGTAAGGCACGCGCTCAGCACATTTTTTACGCCACAATAACCTGGACAGCACAGGCATGTATTGTCTCCGCTTGTCGCTCGCAAAAGGAACGCGCCTTTTGCTCGCTGTGGTTGACAAAGGCGCAAATAGTGGGGACAGGTCTCTCCAAGTGTTATTCACATCTTGAGACCTGTCCCCATATGACTCGGTATGGCGCGAAAGAGGAGTGCGCGATTTCAAACAGTCGCTTCGACAACACATGCCTGTGCTGTCCTCAAGGCAGGCTATAAAAATGGTCTTCGCTTATGAGCATGCGCTTTGCGGTGTGCAAGCGAAACAATCAGATAGCGCTTGCGTGGGATTGCCGTAGCGACTGTCAAAAAATTGCGAACACAAACGCGCCATTTAGAATTATG